>NZ_JASJVS010000003.1:0-156393 GCF_035019605.1 Undibacterium sp. 5I2
TTCCCTGATAGCTCAGTTGGTAGAGCGACGGACTGTTAATCCGCAGGTCCCTGGTTCGAGTCCAGGTCGGGGAGCCACAGAATTTGAAGTAAGCAGTGAACTTATTAAAAAATCACTGCGCATAAAGTTTCAAAAAAATAGTTATAAGTTTAACGAAGAGTAGTATTTCTTCTATTCCCTGATAGCTCAGTTGGTAGAGCGACGGACTGTTAATCCGCAGGTCCCTGGTTCGAGTCCAGGTCGGGGAGCCAAATTTCGAAGGGCTTAACATACATGTGTTAAGCCCTTTTTCTTCGCCGCAATTTTCTCAGCCCTCAAAGCTGCAGATAATACCGGCTCAGTGCCCGCCACGCAGGCACTTACAGACACCGCTGCCAGTCTGTTTCAGTATGGTCAGCTTGACAGTAAAAAACCGATCTTGATCGGCGTGGATTGCAGCCCGCACCGCCAGCGCAGTAAAGTGTTTCAGCAGGCACAGAACTAGGCCCCTGCGCCTTGCTCAGCAACACTTTCCGCCAGCATGCACATGCTCCGCAACAAATCGTGCTGCCGCCAATCGCCTGGGCGGCCAGCACAGTTTGTTCAATTAATTTCCACATGACAATGTCACGTCCTTGTCACGCAGCACGCTTATGATGCGACCATGCCGATCCGCATAGTCAACCGAGCCCCCAAAAACGTGTTCAACTTCCTCTCCCCAGCCATCAAACTGACGCAAGGCTTGCGTATTGCACAGAAAATGGCCTTAGTTGCCATCGCCTTTGCCATTCCCCTATTTGTCGTGTTGGCCTTGCTATTTAGCGAAATGCGCGGTGAGGTCGCCGCCAGCAAGCAAAAGCAACAAGCCATAGCGCAAATACAAGGCATACAAACACTACAAGCTGCTTTACTCACACATCGTGCATTGACCCACATGCAATTGAGCGGCAACAAGCAGGTTTCTGAGGCAATCAGCCCATTGCGTACACAAATCAACAAACTGATTAGCGGCAACAAAAATAAAAACGATTGGGAAAAATTACTCTCTGCCGTCAACGAAATGAAGCCAGCAGCCAGTTTTCTCGCCCATAGCAAACTCATCGATGCACTCAATGAACAAATCAATGTCATCGGCTACGCCTCGAAACTGGCACTCGACAGTGATTTCACGACCAACCAATTGGCCGGCCTGTATCTGAACAGCCTGCCGGCTTTACTGGAAAAAGTAGCGGTCATGTCGGCACGCGGTGCCGCCTACATCGACACCGGTCTGTTTGAGGCCGGTGAAGATGTCATGCTTAATTCTCTGCAAATGCTGGCACTCCACGACATCACACAAATCAGTGAGCAAGCCGAGACACTGATTAAAGATCATCCGACATATCGCGATCAGTTAAAAACTTTGCAAGCTGATTTACTACAAGCGCGGCAATATTTTGCCCGCGCTCAAAATGAAGTCTTAGCCTCAGTCGAGCAAAGTTCCGGCAATGCCTTTTTCGCTGGCGGTCAAACCGTCATCGACAAACTGCACGGTGCCGACAGCGCACTGGCAAGTTTAGTCAATCAACGCCTCGAGCAACATATCAGTGAGTTGAATGGAAAGATCGCACGCATGTTCGGCGGCATCGTTTTCTTGATCTTATTTGCCAGTTATTTTTTATTCGGCATCTACACTGCCTTGGCGCGCGATCTCAACACACTCACGATGAACATACAAAGAACCGCAGCAGGAGACCTGCAAGCGACCTCAGGCAGTACCGGAAAAGATGAATTTGCTCAATTAATCAATGCGGTCGGCGAAATGAACCACGGCCTCAGCAACTTGGTTGATGACATCCGCAATGGTGCCGAACACCTCGATGGCATTTCACGCGAAATCCACGCTGAAAACAACGATCTGGCCCTGCGCACTGAGCACCAAGCAGGTGCCGTGCAACAAACCGCCAGTTCCTTAGAACAGTTAAGCGGTGCCATACAAGAAAATGCCGGCCACCTGTCGCAAGCCAGTCATTTGATTAACGACTCTGCCACGTCAGTACAGCAAGGCTTGCAAGTGATGGATCAAGCAATCGGCACCATGCAAACCGTAACGTCCAGTGCACGGCAAATTTCCGACATCATCGGTGTCATGGATGGCATTGCCTTCCAAACCAATATCCTTGCGCTCAATGCCGCCGTCGAAGCCGCCCGCGCTGGCCCGGAAGGCCGCGGCTTTGCCGTCGTCGCCAGCGAGGTTCGCAACTTGGCACAGCGCAGCACCACCGCCGCCAAAGAAATCAAAACTTTGATACTTGCCTCCGAAGCAGCAATTCGCAACGGCAACAAAATGATTAACGCCGCCGGTGTTTCCATGAATGAAATTGCCGGCAATGTCGCCAAGGTCAGTGGTTTGATACAACAAGTCGCCCACGCCAGCCAAGAGCAAAGCAAGGGCATCAACAACGTCAATGAGGCTTTGAGCAGCATCGATCAAATCACGCAAGACAATGTCTTACTGGTCAGCCAAGCCAGCCTGTCGACCGCTCAATTGGAAGAGCAAGCACTGGCCCTGAGCGCTACCGTCAGCGTCTTTAAAACTGACCAGCATGCGCCACAGCCCAGCCCGGTGGTACAACTGAGCGCGCACCGACCTACGCCGAAACCAAGTCAAAAGCCGCGCCAGAAAACGCTGGCCGCATAAAAAAAATCGCCGCAAACAAGATTTGCGGCGGCGTTTACTTCAACAACAAACAATAAGCAGTGCTCAGACTTGCAACAAACTCAAAATGGAACGCAGTTCGGTGCGAATCAAAGCAACATCGACCGCTGCTTCGACTTCCTCAGCCTCATGAACACGTACATGTGGCACCCCAAGCTTATTGCGCGCACCATTGATGGTGAAACCCTGCTCATACAAGAGTTCGCGGATACGTCGTATCAGCAACACTTCATGGTGTTGATAATAACGGCGGTTACCACGACGCTTGACTGGTTTCAATTGAGCAAATTCTTGCTCCCAGTAACGCAGCACATGCGCCTTGACACCACATAACTCACTGACTTCACCGATGGTGAAATAGCGCTTGGCCGGAATAGGCGGCAAATTGGCCGCTTCAATTTTTATTTCTGTCATGGGGAATATCAAGCAGCGTGAGCAAGAGCTTGGTCGTTCAATTCATCGACCATGCCTTTTAGTTTCTGACTGGCGTGGAAGGTGACCACGCGGCGCGCCGTGATCGGAATTTCTTCCCCGGTTTTCGGATTGCGGCCCGGACGCTGTGGCTTGTCACGCAATTGGAAATTGCCGAAACCAGATAATTTCACCGCCTCACCGCGTTCGAGACCATCACGAATTTCATAAAAAAACGTTTCCACCATATCTTTGGCTTCACGCTTATTCAAACCGACCTGCTCAAACAGCAATTCGGCCAATTCCGCCTTGGTTAAAGTAGGCAATTCTTTTTCCGCCTGGGAACGCGCCCGGGCTTCCAGCATGGCACGATTCAAATCGGCATCGAGCACCGATTGAAATTCCGCCGAATGGACATCACTCATGATCAAACTCATCTCATTTTTACCCGACATTCTTGAAGCGAACTCAACGCAGCTTGGCAGCAAATTTCTGGGCTGCTGCATCAACAAATGCCTGCATCGCCGCCTCTACCCTGTCGTCTTGCAAGGTAGTTTGAGTATCTTGCAAGCTAAAGCGGAATGCAAGACTTTTCTCATCGGCTTCCAAACCCTTGCCGCGATATTCATCAAACAAAACAAGCGCTTGCATGATCTTACACGCATCAAGCTCGCGCGCTGCCAGAGCGAATACATCGCGCATTTCTTGCACGCTCACCGACTCTTTGACTACCAAAGCCAAATCGCGGGTAACAACCGGAAACTTGGAAATTTCTTGATAAGTCGGCAATTTTACCGCCTGCAAAGCCAGCGTATCGACTTCGAATACCACCGGTGCCAGAGGCAAATCATATTTCTGCTGCCAACGTGGGTGCAACTCGCCGATCATACCGATAGTTTGACCATCACATTCTATCGTCGCACTGCGGCCAGGATGCAAAGCCGGATGCTCAAGTTTGATAAAACGCAAAGTCTGCGGCGCAAACAAGGCCTCCAAATCAGCCTTGATATCGAAGAAATCGACATGGCGTGCGCTGGTGCCCCACTGCTCTTCGGTCACCGGACCATACGCCATGGCGCACAAACGTTTCGGTTGATGATAGCCGGCCACCGTCAAGGGACCATCGAGCACCTGCGCATCGCGCAAATACACGGTACCGATTTCAAACACGCGCACGCGATTGATCTTGCGGTTGAGGTTATAGCGAACATTGGCAACCAAACTGCCGATCAAATTACTGCGCATCACACTCATCTGGCTGGCGATAGGATTCAACAAGCGCACCGGCGTCGTGTTGGCAGCAAAATCCTGCTCCCACGCTTCTTCGACAAAACTGTAATTGATCACTTCCTGATAATCCTGGTCCGCGATCAGGCGGCGCACCGCAAACAGCGAACGGGTATGTTCGGGCGCGATGAGCATGGCATGCGCCGCTACCGGTGGCAAGGCAGGAATGTTCTCGAAGCCGTAGACACGCGCGACTTCTTCAATCAAATCCTCTTCAATTTCCAAGTCGAAACGGAATGAAGGCGGCGTCACCGAAAACACACCGGGCGTTTGCGTGAATTGCAAACCCAGACGCGTGAAGATATCGGCAATAAGCGCATCAGTCAAAGGCACGCCGATGACTTTCTGCGCGCGTGCGGTGCGCAAGGCAACCGGATTACGCAGCGGCAGATTAATGATCTGATCATCGACCGGACCGAGCTTGACTTGCTCACTGCCGCCGCAAATAGCGACGATCAGGGCAGAAATTCTTTCGATGTCGGCGACAATGTTTTCGAAATCGACGCCGCGTTCAAACCTGTGGGCGGCATCGGTAGAGAAATTGAAATGCCGACCGCGCCCCTGTATCGCGTGCGGCCACCAGAATGCCGCTTCGAGATAAATATTCTGTGTATCCAAATCGACTGCCGTCGAGTCACCACCCATGATACCGGCCAGCGATTCGAGCTGCTGCGCATCGGCGATCACGCCTATCCATTCATCGACCGCGACGGTATTGCCATTCAAGAGCTTGAGCGTTTCACCAGCCTTACCCCAACGGACTTCCAAGCCACCATGAATTTTATCGAGATCAAATACATGCGATGGCCGTCCGAGCTCAAGCATGACGTAATTCGAGATATCGACCAAGGCCGAGATCGAGCGCTGACCACTGCGTTCCAGCCGCTGCTTCATCCACTCCGGCGTCGCCGCTTTGGCATTGACACCGCGTATCACGCGGCCGCAAAAGCGTCCGCATAAATCCGGCGCGCTCACTGTGACCGGCAATATTTCGCTCAGCGTGCTGGCGACGATTGCGCTGCTCGGCGCTTGCAAAGGCGTGCCGGTCAACGCCGACACTTCACGTGCTACACCTAGCACAGACAAGCAATCGGCCTTGTTCGGGGTGAGCTTAATCGTGAATTTCAAATCATTGAGCAGATAGTAATCACGGAAATCTTGACCGACCGGCGCATCGGCCGGCAACTCCATCAAACCGCCATGCTCTTCCGATAATTTCAATTCACGTGCCGAACACAGCATGCCTTGCGACTCGACGCCGCGCAAGTTACCGACCTTGATTTCAAACGGTTTGCCATCCGCACCAGGCGGCAGCACGGCACCGGCCTTAGCGCAGGGCACACGCATGCCGACCCGGACATTCGGCGCACCGCAGACGATAGTGAGCAAGCTCGCGCCGCCTACATCAACCTGACAAATATTGAGACGGTCAGCATCGGGATGTTTGGCGATTTCACGAATTTCCGCCACCACCACATCATTGAAAGGAGGAGCCACCGGCTCGACTGCTTCGACTTCCAGGCCCGACATCGTCAACAGATGCGACAGTTGATCCGACGACAAGGCCGGATTGACCATAGTACGTAGCCAGTTTTCAGAAAATTGCATAATTCAGCCGTCTAAAATGTGGGAAATCCGAACGCCAGCGGCGTTCGGAATAAATTAGTTGAATTGCTTGAGAAAGCGTAAATCGCCTTCGTAAAACAGCCGCAAATCGGCCACGCCGTAACGCAGCATCGTCAAGCGCTCGAGGCCGGAGCCGAACGCAAAGCCGATATACACTTCCGGATCGAGTCCCATGTTGCGGATCACACCAGGATGCACCTGCCCGGAACCCGACACTTCGAGCCAACGCCCCTTGAGTGGACCACTGCCGAAAGCAATGTCGATCTCAGCCGAGGGTTCGGTAAACGGGAAATACGAAGGACGAAAACGGACCTCAAGATCATCGGTTTCAAAGAATGCCCGCACGAAGTTCAGATATACGCCTTTCAGATCGGCGAAACTGATGTCTTCAGCAATCCACAAACCTTCCACCTGATGAAACATCGGCGAATGGGTAGCGTCGCTGTCGACCCGGTAAGTACGACCCGGCGCGATCACTTTAATCGGTGGCTTATTCATGCGCGCATAGCGCACCTGCATAGGGCTGGTATGCGTGCGCAATAACAGTTGCTTACCTTCGCTATCTTTGCCATCGACGTAAAAGGTATCCTGCATCGAGCGCGCCGGATGGTTCTCCGGGCTATTCAAGGCAGTAAAGTTAGTCCAGTCAGTTTCGATTTCGGGGCCATCAGCCACATCAAAACCGATAGAGCGGAAAATTTCCTCAACCCGCTGCCAGGTCCGCATCACTGGATGTATCCCGCCGACACTGCGGCCACGACCCGGCAAACTCACGTCGATCGCTTCGGCATTGAGCCGGCTTTGTAATTGCGCATCCGCGAGCGCATCGCGGCGCGCGGTCAAGGCATTTTCAATTTGTACTTTGGCGGCATTGATGATGGCGCCCTGAATCTTGCGTTCGTCTTGGCTGAAACTGCCCAGACTTTTCATTTGTTGTGTGATCTGGCCACTCTTGCCCAGATATAAGGCTTTCGCATTTTCCAGCGCAGCGGCATCCGTTGCGGCGAGAAAATCAGAGCTGGCTTGGCTGACGATTTGATCTAAAGGGTTCATGCGTTGGTCCCGCTTACTCTGAAGCTGAAATAATGAGCTCAAAACAAAACGGGGCATAGGAATCAACCTCTGCCCCGCCTGATAGATGCACGGCGCAGCGCGCCATGCATACGACTAACGATTACTTCACGCAGCCAATGTTGCTTTGACTTGATTGACAATCGCGGCGAAAGCCGGTTTGTCCATCACTGCCATGTCAGCCAGGACTTTACGGTCGAGTTCGATCGAAGCTTTTTTCAAGCCATTCATGAACACGCTGTAAGTCAAACCATGCTGACGCGATGCGGCGTTGATACGTGTGATCCACAATGCGCGGAATACACGTTTCTTGTTGCGACGATCACGGTAAGCGTATTGACCAGCGCGCATAACTGCTTGCTTGGCAACACGGTAAACCTTACTGCGACGACCGCGGTAACCTTTGGCAAGGTCAAGAACTTTTTTATGACGGGCACGAGCAGTAACCCCACGTTTTACTCTAGGCATAGTAACTCCTTAAATAATGAGTATGAGGTTAAGCTGTAGGCATCATGCGCATGACCGATACCATGTTGGTGTCATGAACACCCACGGAACCGCGCAACTGACGTTTGTTTTTGGTTGTTTTCTTAGTCAAGATATGACGTTTGAAAGCTTGACCGCGTTTAACAGTACCACCCGGGCGCACGCGAAAACGTTTTTTCGCACTGCTTTTGGTCTTCATTTTTGGCATAGCATATCTGTCTTGCGACAGTTCCACTTATATATGATGGTAGGTGGCAGCAAAGCACGCTGCTCTTGGATGCCTACTTCTCACTTATTGTGAGCGGCGCAAGCGCCGCTCGATCGCACCACCGGCAAACCGGCAGCACAAAATCAGGTACAACTTATTTCTTTTTCTTCGGTGCCAGAATCATGACCATCTGACGACCTTCCATCTTCGGAAACTGCTCAACTTGACCGTAAGCATCAAGATCAACCTTCAGACGCTCAAGCACACGCATACCGATTTCTTGATGAGCCATTTCACGTCCGCGGAAACGCAGAGTGATTTTGGTTTTATCGCCCTCATCGAGAAACTTGATCAGATTACGGACTTTGATGTTGTAATCGCCGTCATCAGTACCAGGGCGGAACTTCACCTCTTTCACCAAAACAATTTTCTGCTTCAGTTTGGCTTCATGAGCTTTCTTTTGCTCTTGATATTTAAACTTGCCGTAATCCATTATACGACAAACAGGCGGTTGCGCAGTTGGTGCAATCTCCACCAAATCCACATTAGCCTCTTCGGCCAGGCGGAAAGCTTCGGCCAATTTGACGATACCCAATGGCTCATTATCAACACCAGACAAACGCACTTCAGGTGCGGTGACTTCTCCGTTGATACGATGTGTTCTTTCGGTAGCTATTGCAGTTTCCTTTAAAAAATAAAATCTTGACCATGCTATATTGCATAAAAGCAATATTGCCGACTCATCTGTTAAACCTTGGCAGCGATCTCGTCTTTCAGACGAGCGATGAAGGCATCCAGAGGCATCACCCCGAGATCCAGATTGCCACGCGTACGCACAGCGACTGTGTTGGCATCCCGCTCTTTATCACCAATCACGAGGATGTAAGGTAATTTCTGAAGAGAATGCTCGCGTATTTTATAGGTAATCTTCTCATTACGCAAATCGGTATTTACTCTAAACCCTTGTTTCTTTAGGATTTCCGCAACAGAACGGCTATATTCAGACTGTGATTCAGAGATATTCAAGACCGATACCTGCATCGGAGCCAACCACAAAGGCATGGCACCAGCATGATTTTCAATCAAGATGCCGATAAAACGTTCCATCGAGCCGACTATCGCCCGATGCAACATGATCGGTGTCTGGCGTGAATTATCATCGGAAACATATTCTGCTTCCAAGCGGGTAGGCATGAAGAAATCGACCTGCATGGTACCGACTTGCCATGGACGACCGAGACTATCTTTGAGATGGTATTCGATCTTCGGGCCGTAAAACGCCCCTTCGCCCGGCAACTCTTCCCAACTCACGCCACACTGCGTGAGTGCCGCACGCAAAGTCGCCTCGGCGCGATCCCAAGTCTCATCGGAACCGATACGATTTTCAGGGCGCAGCGCCAGCTTGACAAAAATATTCTTAAAATCAAAATCTTTATACACCTGCATCGCCTGCGAGTGAAATGCCACCACTTCATCAAGAATTTGCTCTTCGGTACAGAAGATATGACCATCATCTTGGGTAAAGCCGCGCACACGCATAATGCCGTGCAAAGCACCGGATGGTTCATTGCGATGACACTGACCGAATTCACCGAAACGCAGTGGCAATTCACGGTAACTGCGCATATCCGAATTGAAAATCTGTATGTGGCCGGGGCAATTCATCGGCTTCAAGGCATAGTGGCGGTTTTCCGACTCAGTCGTAAACATTCCCTCGCGGTAATTCTGCCAATGGCCGGTTTTTTCCCACAGACTGACATCGAGAATCTGCGGACCCTTCACTTCTTGGTAGCCGCAGTCCTGATACACCTTGCGCATGTATTGTTCAACCTGTTGCCAAATAGTCCAACCCTTGGCGTGCCAGAACACCAGACCCGGCGCCTCATCTTGGAAATGGAACAAATCGAGCTGCTTGGCGAGCTTGCGATGATCGCGTTTCTCTGCTTCTTCCAGCATATGCAGGTAGGCTTCTTGATCTTCTTTTTTGGCAAACGCCGTGCCATAGATACGCTGCAGCATTTCATTCTTCGAATCGCCACGCCAGTAAGCACCGGCCAACTTCATGAGCTTGAAGACTTTCAGCTTACCGGTCGAAGGGACGTGCGGGCCACGACACAGATCGGTGAAACTGCCTTCCGAGTACAGCGACACATCTTGATCAGCCGGAATCGAGGCGATGATTTCAGCCTTATACGCCTCACCAATGCCAGTGAAGTAAGCGACCGCCTCATCACGCGCCAAGACTTGACGCGTAATCGGCTCATCCTTCTTGGCCAGCTCGAGCATTTTCTTTTCTATCGCCAGCAAATCTTCCGGCGTAAACGGGCGCTTGTACGAAAAATCGTAGTAAAAACCGTTTTCAATCACCGGACCGATGGTTACCTGCGCCTCTGGAAACAAGGATTTGACTGCATAGGCCAGCAAATGCGCGGTCGAGTGACGAATCACTTCCAAACCATCGGCATCTTTATCGGTGACGATGGCCAGCGCGACATCGGTCCCGATCAGATACGAGGTATCGACCAACTTGCCATCGACACGACCGGCCAAGGCGGCCTTGGCCAAACCGGCACCAATGCTCGCCGCAACCTGCGCCACCGTGACCGGCGCATCGAATTGTCGTTGCGAACCATCAGGAAGTTTTACTGAGACCATATCACTCTCCAAAGCAGCAGATTTGCCGAAAATTGTATTAAAAATTGAATTAAAAAATGCAGACGAAAAAAAAGCACGGCTATAGCCGTGCTTTTTCTTTAATTTGATGACGAAAAAGATCCTCGACTAGAGTCGCTTGCTAACCAGTTGCGTGGTAGTTCGCGGTGTCATAACCAGGATGCCTTTCTCGCTCTTATCTAAAATGGTCACGGTGAATTATCTACCGTGCACTTTACACATAAATTCTGGTGGGCGGTGCAGAATTCGAATCTGCGACCCCTTGGATGTCGACCAAGTATTCTAACCAGCTGAACTAACCGCCCATGTACTTGCAAAAACTGCGCAGCTTTATTTTTTACAATTCAGCCATGCCGCCTGCGAAGAAACAGAAGTATAGCAGAAGCCCAGCAAGAATTACTAGCCCCCGCAGTAATTTTTTAATCCACGCCGCCCTACTGACGTCGCACCTCGACCACCCCGCCAACCTCATGAATGATCGTCAAAGCCTTTTGCAACTGCGTCGTGCCACCGATCTCTACCGTAAACGACATGCGCGCAAAACCTTTGGCACTTTGCGTATTGACGCCGATAACATTGATTTTTTCGCGCGAAAACACTTCAGAAATATCGCGCAACAAACCCTGTCTATCCTGCGCCATGACAAAGATATCGACCGGATATACAGTATCCTTGCCGCCGCCACCCCAAGTGGTCTGGATCACCCGCTCCGGCGCTTTATTGCGCATCTCGGCGAAATTTTTGCAACTCAGCCTATGGATGGAGACTCCTTTCCCGCGCGTGACGAAGCCGACGATGCCATCGGGCGGTGCCGGCTTACAGCAACGTGCCAACTGCGTCATCAAGCCGTCGGTACCAACCACCAGCACACCAGACTTGGCACCCTGGGTGACACTCGAAGCGCGGCTCTTGTTGGTGATGATTAACTCTTGGTCCTCCTCCACCGCCGCGTGGTCGCGTACTGCCGCCTCGATTTGACGCAGACTGAATTCTTCTTTCCCCACCGAGAGAAACAATTCGTCGAGTGCGGCAAAACCCAGTTTGCGCGCCAACTCTTCCAAATTAACCGCAGTTTTCCCTTCGCGCTGCAAAGTTTTTTCAACTTGCGCGCGTCCGGCAGCCAAGGTTTCCTGCTGATCAATAGCATTGAACCAGGCGCGGATTTTGGTACGCGTGCGGGTGCTGGCTGAATACTCGGGATTGAGCCAGTCGCGCGAGGGACCAGTCTGCGGCGAACCGATTTTAAGCGTGATGATTTCCACCGTCTGGCCATTCTGCAGACGGGTATTGAGCGGCACCATCACGCTGTCGACGCGCGCACCGCGGCAGCGATGTCCTACATCGGTATGCAACTGGTAAGCGAAATCGACCGGCGTCGCCTGATTCGGTAATTCGATCACGCGCGCCTGCGGCGTGAGCACATAAATCCTATCATCGAGGCTGGCAGCCTTGAGCTTTTCCACCCACTCACGCTGCACTTCTTCATGCTCCACCACGGCATCGGTAATATCGCTTTTCCACGCCAGCAACTGGCGCAACCAAGCGATTTTCCCATCGTATTCCTGCGCCACAAAATTCGATCCGCCATTTTCTTTGTAGCGCCAATGGGCCGCCACGCCGTATTCGGCGAACTGATGCATTTCACGCGTGCGTATCTGCACCTCCAGCGGTCGCCCATCTTCGACTACCACCACCGTATGCAAAGACTTGTAGCCATTAGCTTTCGGTCGCGAGATGTAATCATCGAATTCTTTGGGAATCGGTGCCCAGGCATTATGCACAATCCCAAGCACGGTATAGCAATCCTTGATATCGTCGACGATCACGCGAAAGGCTCGCACATCATAGAGTTCATCGAAATCGATGGTCTTGCCCTTCATCTTTTTCCAGATGCTGTAGATATGCTTGGGCCGACCACTGACCTCGGCTTTCACCTCGGCGGCCAGCAATTCCCGATTGAGTCGCGCAATCGCATTAACGACAAAACTTTCGCGCTCGACACGTTTCTCTTCCAACATCTTGGCAATGCGCTTGTACTGCAGCGGCTCGAGAAAGCGAAACGATAAATCTTCCAGTTCCCATTTCAGCTGCCACACCCCGAGGCGATTGGCCAAAGGCGCGTACAAATCCATGGTTTCACTGGCATATTGACGGGTCTCGTCATCGTCACGTTTACAGTCGGCGAAATAGCGCAAGGTCGTTACCCGTGAAGCCAAGCGCACCAACACCACGCGCATATCGGTGGCCATCGCCAGCACCATCTTGCGCAGCGTTTCCATTTGCACTGCAGCTTTTTCGGCGGCATCTTTGCTGCGCCCCAGCTCGCTTGGCATCGGCCGACTGAGCGCCGCCTCACGCAACTTCATCAACCGCCGTATACCGCTGACGAGGGTAGCGATTTCCTTACCGAAGCGTGCTTCAATCTGCAAGGCGACGGTCGGGCATAACTGCGGCAACTCAAATAATAAGGCGGCGATGCGCGTATCGACATCGGTACGCAGCATCGCTAAGGTCGCCGTCACACCCTGTACGAATTGCATGGCATCTTGGCCGGTGACCACCGCCAGGTCGGCATAATGCGGCGTGACAAATTCCAAGGCTGCCAACAAGCGTACGCTGTCTGCGTCCGACAAGCCTTCTGATAACTGTGATTCTGCTGCTGAGCTTGAGACCATACGAATCAATTCTTTAGTGTTGCGCTGCGCTGACAATGATTTCTATGAGCCAATCGGGATCGGCCATACGGGCTTCGACCGTGGCGCGCGGTGGCGTCGCACCGGGCACAACCCAGGCATCCCACACCGCATTCATCGCCGTAATATGACTGATCTCGCGTAAAAAAATTTGGCACGTCAAGATGCGTGATTTATCGCTGCCTGCTTCGAGCAGCAAACGTTCGACATGTGCCAACACTTGGCGCGTCTGTCCGCTGATATCTTCACTGGCGTCGTCCGGCACTTGTCCAGCCAAATACACCACACCATTAAATATCGCCGTTTCCGACAAACGTGCGCCGACGTGTAATCGTTGCAGTTCCATTGTTTTATCCATTCTTCAAATCAGCTCAATAAAAACTCACGCACGGCGGCGATCTGGACTGGATCGACCAAGGTCGGGGCATGACCTACCCCGGCCAACTCCAACAACTGCGCGCGCGGGCCGCGCTGCGTCATTTCTGCGGCAGTGGCGGCGCTGAGCAAATCCGATTCAGCACCGCGCAATACGAAAGTCTGACTACGTATGGCATCATAGGCGGCCCACAACATGGCCTGACCGGCCGCCACCATCTCCGGCGTGGTGGCCGCAAACGCCTGCGCCAAAGCCAAATCATAATGCCGCACCCACTGCCCTTCGCTGTTCTGGCGCAACACATCGCGTGCCAGCTTATCCCACTGCGCCTCGCTGTGTGGGCCGAACGAAGCCGAAATAGCCCGGATATACTTACTCGCTTCGGCATAACTATCAAAGCGCACATCTTGGCCGACATAATCGGCAATGCGCGCCAGTGCCGTCGGATTTAAATTCGGACCTACATCATTGAGTACCAGCTTGCCGATAGGGTTACCTTCGAGTGCAGCCAAACCGATGCCGATCAAGCCGCCCATCGAGGTGCCAACCCAATCGATGCTATCGGCCTGCGCACGCGCCAGCAGACTGACCATATCGCTGACATATTGCGGCAACTGGTAATGCAGCGGATTACGCAAGCGTCCGGAGTGACCACGCCCGACTATATCAGGACAAATCACCCGGTAGTGTCGACATAAGTCAGCCGCGAGCGCATCAAAATCATCGGCAACCCGGGTGAGCCCATGCACGCACACCAGCACACGCGCATTGTCCGGTGCCCCCCACTCCTTGTAAGAAATACTGTGCAAGCCGCTGGGAGAGAGGCACTGTAGGGTTTTTCGCGTGACCTGCATGGTGGCATCCTGGTGTATGTGTGCGCAAAGGCGTGGGATCACGCCGCGTGGGAAGCGCAGATGAAATCCATGCTTCCCAAACGCTATTCTAACGAGGGAAAGCCGAAAGACACAGAGTTTCTGTCAATACATGATTAATTGGTAGGTGATTTTATGCTGGCACGAAGCAGTGAAGGCAGCGCGGCGTAGTCAGGAAGGGTTCGATTTCGTACTTATCATATTGAATTAAGCGAAATGTATCGATAGGCTAAAGGTCTGTTCACAGCTAGCAGTCTGTCCCATCATGTACAGTTTCCACAAATTCGCCGATATTGCCACTACAGACTGGTTGGTCCTACTCAATCACCCTGCACTCAAGCGTCACATGCCGCTGGCAGCCGGCGTCTGGAACGAAGTCACTGCCGCCGGATGGGTGGCAGAGAAAGATAGGCAATGGCAGGAGCACGCATACGGACCATGGGCGATCCGCATCGACAAGGTGTTTGCCGGCTGGGGTGGTTTTCAAAAAGAAGCTGGCGTAGCCGATTTGGCGCTGGTTCTGTTACCGAAATTTTGGGGCCACGGCGGCGCGGTGCTGCGAACATTACTACAGCGCCGTGCAGAACTCCATATTGATATTGTCACTATCTTGCTGCCGCCGAGTCGAACCAAAACAAAGGCACTGCAACGGTTTGGATTTCATCCCGCTGGCTCGGTAGATTACGACGGTCAGCACTTTCTGAAATTCCAATTAAGTTGAGGACAAGACGGAAATACCTATTCCGTTCAACCTGTTCATTTTACAAAGATCTTATGTTGCAATATTAAAAAAATAACTTAATGGATCGTCGCAAGCGACGATGGAAAAGACTCTGGGAGGGGTTTGTACCCACTCCCATCGCGTCGCGCCTTCGTCGCTCGAACGTGTTCATTTCACAGAAAAAAAGTGTCCTTGATCGACGTTCCCACCCTGAAGGCACTGAGGTGCCACTCGATTCCTGCCTACGCAGGAATGACGAGGCGAGAGCACGGGGGAATGACATGTCGGCCAGTTGGCGTAATGATACCGACTGAAAACCCTTTTGCGACAGCCTCTGAAGGCCGGGGTTTCAAACCCTAGTCAGATTTTTGATGAACCCTCCCACAGTTAAGGGAGCGCGGATTTAATCCAAGCGGTTTGCCTGCCGGCACGGGGGAAAATTCTCCCCGTGCCTGGGTCAAGCACAGTAGCTATCAGGCAAACGCTGTCACATCAAGCGTCGCTTCAGTTTTCGCCACGATTTCTGCCACGCTCACACCGGGGGCCAGTTCCAGCAATTTCAAGCCTTGCGCAGTTACATCGATGACACCAAGGTCGGTGATGATGCGGTTGACTACGGCTACACCGGTCAGTGGCAAATTACAGTTCTTGAGAATTTTATGCGCATCGCCCTTGGCGACATGCTCCATGAGCACCACCACACGCCCGACGCCGGCGACCAGATCCATCGCACCGCCCATGCCCTTGACCATCTTCCCCGGTATCATCCAATTCGCCAAGTCACCGTGCTCACTGACTTGCATGGCACCGAGGATGGCCAGATTGATTTTTCCGCCGCGTATCATCGCGAAAGAATCGGCCGAACTGAAGATGGACGAGCCAGGTAAAGTTGTCACCGTTTGTTTGCCGGCATTAATCAAATCGGCATCGACTTCAGCTTCAGTAGGAAACGGGCCAATGCCGAGCAAACCATTTTCCGACTGCAACCAGACTTCAATACCGGACGGTACATGGTTAGCTACCAAGGTCGGCAAACCTATGCCGAGGTTCACGTAAAAACCATCTTGTAATTCGAGTGCCGCACGCGCAGCCATTTCATCGCGATTCCATGCCATTTTCTTCTCCCGGTTTATTGCGCGACGCGCACAGTGCGTTGTTCGATACGTTTTTCCGGCGCGGCATTGACGACGATGCGCTGCACGAAAATACCCGGCGTGTGCACGTCATCGGGATCGATTTCACCGATTTCCACCAACACTTCGACTTCGGCGACGGTGATTTTGCCGGCCATGGCGACATTCGGATTGAAATTACGTGCAGTTTTTCTATACACCAAATTACCGGCCTTATCGGCCTTCCACGCTTTGACCAGTGACACGTCGGCCACCAACGCGCGCTCCATGACATAGGTATGACCATCGAATTCGCGCAGTTCCTTACCATCGGCAACGATGGTGCCGACGCCGGTCTTGGTAAAGAAAGCAGGAATACCGGCCCCACCGGCGCGCAGTTTTTCTGCCAGCGTGCCTTGTGGGGTGAATTCGAGTTCGAGTTCACCGGCCAAGTACTGGCGCTCGAACTCTTTGTTTTCGCCTACATAGGAGGCAATCATTTTTTTTATCTGACGCGTAGTGAGTAACTGACCGAGGCCGAAACCATCGACGCCAGCATTGTTCGAAATCGCTGTCAATTGTTGCACACCGCTATCGCGCAAGGCGGCGATCAAGGCTTCCGGGATACCGCACAAACCGAAGCCGCCAACGGCAATCGTCTGACCATCGGCGACGATATCGGCCAAAGCGGCCCCGGCGTCGGCATAAACTTTATTCATCGCTGTCTCCTTGGTATTTTAAAAAAGGTGTTCCATTCCTTGCCCGCACACCAGGTCGTTGCGTGCATGGAGGAATTGATTAATACTTGCCGCCTTAGCATAGGATGCTGCGCTATACTGCGCAATACCGTAAAACTACCTGATCCTATCCGAAACACTATGCGCACCATGCCTGCCATCGATTTTGCCAGTATTTTTCAACAGGCACCGGTCGGATTATGCGTATCCGAAAATCGCATCATTCTGGCCTGTAACGATGAACTGAGCAAGATGTTCGGTTACGCGCAAACGACTTTACTCGGTGCTTCATTTCAAGTCTTATATCCTAGCACGACCGAATTCGAACGTACCGGTGCCCGTATCACACCGATCATGAATGCGCGCGGCTATTACTCAGATGAGCGCATCATGAAACGCGCCAACGAAGAATTATTTTGGTGCCATGTTTCCGGCCGTGGTCTCGATAAGCACGATCCGCATGCGGCCGGCATCTGGACCTTCGAAGATTTGAGCGCGAAACGTCAAGTCAGTGCTGAATTGACGCCGCGTGAACGTGAAATCGCCGCCTTGCTGGTCGAAGGAAAAACCAGCAAGCTGATCGCCCGACAAATTGCTCTGAGCCCGCGCACGGTGGAAATGCATCGTGCCAAACTGATGAGAAAGTTTTCCGCCGCCACCTCGAGCGAGCTGGTGCACAAACTGCTGGGCTCGCTCTGAATCTTCCTCTGACAATGACTCAAGCCGCGGTACGGCGGCGCTTGGCGAGCGCTTTGAATTCATTGAATTTCTGTTTAATTACTTCAGGCAACACCACCGATTTCTCGCTGAGATGGTCAACCCACACCACCTTGGCCCCCCCCTCGGCATAAAGCGCATAGCCATCGTCAACCGAACGCATTTCCTGTACGGTTTCAAAACTGCTGCGTCCCAATTCTGAAATATACGTGCATACCTCGACCTGGCCCGGATATTTCAACGGTTTCTTGAAGGTGCAACGGGCATTGACGATCACCGGGCCATTCCCATTCGCATCAGGCAAGCAACCCATCACCGTCAACCATTCGATACGCGCTTGCTCCATGTACTGAAAATACACGGTATTGTTAACGTGTCCCATGGCGTCCATATCACCCCACCGGATAGGAATGGTGACGGTGTAGACCAATTTTTTTTCAGCCGATGCCATCTCCATCACTGCACACTCATCCCGTCATCTGCGGTCATGATCGCACCATTGAGGAAACGCGACTCTTCAGCGGCCAGCAACAGCAAGAGCCCGTCCAAATCTTCCGGCGTGCCGACTCGCTTGCGTGGCAGCATCTCGATCAACTTCTGCCCTTGTTCGGTGTCGAAATATTCGGAATTGATTTCCGTCGAAATATAGCCGGGACAAATTGCATTGACATTAATACCGTATTTACCCCATTCGACCGCCATCGCCTTGGTCATGTGAACCACAGCAGCCTTGCTCATGCAATAAATACCTATCTGTGGCAACACCCGCAAACCAGCCACCGAAGCGATGTTGATAATCCTATGTTCTTTGCGGGGATCCCCCTTGTGGCGCGCAATCATGCGCTTGGCCGCTTCTTGGGCGACAAAAAAAGCGCCACGTTGATTCGTATCCATTACATAAGCATAATCGTCCGGCGTCACATCGACCAGCCGCTGGGTAGTCGATACCCCGGAGTTATTGATCAAGATATCGATCGGTCCGGCCTCGGTTTCTGCATGCGCGATCGCTGATTTGATGCTGGCATAATCGGTCACATCGAGCGCCACCACATGAGCGGCACCACCGTCAGCTTCGATCTCGGCACGCAATTCTTTGAGCCGATCGATGCGGCGTGAAGCCAACACCACTTGCGCACCAGCCTGCGCCAACACTTTTGCAAAGCGTGCGCCAAGACCGCTGGATGCGCCGGTAATCAACGCGATTTTTCCTTCAAAATTGACTTCTATGCCCATCAGTAGCTCCGCAAAAAGTTTGAAACGATCAGATTCATCTGATTCGCTATGATGACATAGTTATTTACTACTAGCATAGCGGGTCTCAATATTCTATCGCCAGCAGTCGGTCGGCGTTAGGTGAAATCGGCGGCAAAATCTTGCAAAACGCACAGAATGTGGTGCATAGCCAACGAGCGTCTGCGATAATCGCGATTCTCTCTCGATAGAGCCTGTTGGTAAGCTTCATCTAATCGGAAACTTGCGCAATAAGATTGCAGCAGCTACCATGCTCTACATAATTTAGCACGTTCGTTCGAAAATATTTTCAGAAAGCGATTACAGCCATGTCCTTAACCCTTCTTGAGCAGTATGGTCCGCGCGATGCGATGGAATACGATGTCGTCGTCGTTGGCGGCGGTCCGGCCGGTTTGTCGGCAGCGATCAAACTCAAACAGTTGGCCGCGGCCAAGGGTGCCGAGCTGTCGGTCTGCGTATTAGAAAAAGGCGGCGAACTCGGTGCCCATATTTTGTCGGGTGCGGTAATGGATCCGCAAGCGATCACTGAATTATTTCCCGATTGGAAAGAACGCGGTGCGCCGCTCAACACCCCGGTCAGCGAAGACCGTTTTTTGTTCTTGACCGAAACCAAGGCACACAAGACACCGAACTGGATGTTGCCCGGCTGTTTTCAAAATCATGGTAACTATGTCATTTCGCTGGCCAATGTCGTACGCTGGTTAGGTCAGCAAGCCGAAGCGCTGGGCGTGGAAATTTTCCCCGGTTTTGCCGCTGCCGAAATTCTCTATACTGAAGATGGTGCCGTCAAGGGCGTCGCCACCGGCAATATGGGTGTCAATCGCGCCGGCGAAGCCGGACCGGCCTTCCAACTCGGCATGGAATTGCATGCCAAATACACGCTGTTCGCCGAAGGCGCCCGCGGTCACCTCGGCAAGCAACTGATCGCTAAATATGACTTAAGCAAAGGCAAGGATCCGCAAACCTACGGCATCGGCATCAAAGAGCTGTGGGAAATCGATCCGGCCAAACACCAACCGGGTCTGGTCATCCATTCGGCCGGGTGGCCCTTACCCAGCGATGTGTATGGTGGCTCTTTCCTTTACCATCTTGAAAACAACCAGGTCGCAGTCGGTTATGTGGTCGGCTTGGCGTATGACAATCCGTATTTGTCACCGTATGAAGAATTTCAACGCTACAAAACGCACCCGGAAATCAAACATTTCCTCGAAGGTGGTAAACGGATCGCCTACGGTGCCCGCGCAATTACCGCCGGCGGTCTGCAATCGCTACCGAAATTGAGCTTCCCGGGCGGTGCCCTGATCGGTTGCGAAGCCGGCTTCCTCAATGTCAGCCGCATCAAAGGCAGTCATGCGGCGATCAAAACCGGTATGCTGGCAGCTGAGGCCGTGTTCGATGCCCTTGCTGCAAACCGCAGCTACGATGAAGTGACCGCTTACAGCACAGCCTTTGAAGCCTCGTGGCTGCATGAAGAATTGCACAAAGCACGCAACTTCAAACCGTGGATGAGCAAAGGCCTCTACCTCGGTGCTGTGATGGTCGGCATCGATCAACTGCTGTTAGGTGGCAAGGCGCCCTGGACACTGCATCACACCCACGCCGACCACGAATGCCTGCGCCCGGCCGCCGAATTCACACCGATCGTTTACCCTAAGCCCGATGGGAAAATCAGCTTCGATCGCTTGTCATCGGTCTTCATTTCCAACACCAATCATGCTGAAGATCAGCCGATTCATCTGACCCTCAAAGACAGCAGCGTGCCGGTCAACCTGAATTTGGCGCGCTATGCCGGACCGGAAGCGCGTTATTGCCCAGCCGGCGTGTACGAGTACATGAAAACCGAGGATGGCCAAGATAGATTGCAAATCAATGCACAAAACTGCGTACATTGCAAAACCTGTGATATCAAAGATCCTAGCCAAAACATCGTCTGGGTGACCCCGGAAGGTGGCGGCGGACCGAATTATCCGAATATGTAAGTAGCACCGAAGAACACAGTGAAACGGGCCCGGTTGAGCAACAACCGGGCCCGTTTCACATTGCGGGGTGCAAGTCAGACGCACGCTCAGGGAAACTGACGATGGCAATGGCAAATTTCAGGCCGGTTTGATATGTTTATTTCTTTGCAAGGGCCCGTGGTTTGGCCACAAAGCGCTGCTTTCGACTGCACTGCGTCGTTTCATCGGCATGCCGCTACGAGCAAACTCATCGGCGTACTCACCTTGTCGACCTGGTATCCTGCTTGCTCTCCTCTGCCTCGCACGCCTGCCTGCCACGGCCTCTGCGCCAAGCGGCATCAGCGGCAGCGTCCTCAGCAAGGTCCAGACATTGACATCCTCTCCGGCAAAAAAAGGCTGTCCTTGGAGACACAAGTATAGAGAAGCGCACAAAAACTACACCGATCCAAGAGCGCTTGATGGCGATTTCTTGCATGTTTTTTCACTATGCCGCAGCTATGATGCGAACAAGAATTGAATGCGCTAATAACCGTCCAAGCATACTCGGAAAGGAGTTTACCGTGCCCGCCATCTCTGCCTGCTGTCCCAGTCCTCTTAGCAGCGCTTGCGCGGCGCTCGGCTCTGGCCTGCGCCGTGCCGCCTCCTGTTTGGCGCGCGCTTTTTGTTGTGCCCGCAATAGTCCCGAAGTACCAGCTGCTTCGTCTGTCAACGTGGAGAAACACATAGATAACGCCATAGCTACGGAAGAGATCGATCCGACATACCTGCCGGTGATGCGCGGAGAAGGAACGAAACTGGCGACGAAAGCGATCGATCAGCGCAAGTCCGCCACGGCATTTTTCATGCAAATGTCTTTGCTCAGTAGCCCACACAATTTGAACCACCGCCTCGACGATATCCGTTCTTACGCTCAGAGCCGTACACCCCATTGTAGACGCGGCAATCAGGTCAAGCATCTCAACAGCATCGTGCGTGACTTGCAGAATCTCGCAAATTGGCTACCCGATGGCCAACTGAAAACAAACACCCAGCGCTGCAACGCCGAACTCAGATCCAAGCTGATGAAAGTAGCTAGAAACGGCATCATCAGCCAAGAAACGGCCCAAGACTGCCTGCGGTCGATTAGCGATCTGAGGATTGGTTTTGAGAAAGATCGCATAATCAAACAGGATAGAAATACCCTCGTCGGAATTTGATACGTCCCTGCCACTCCCCACTTGAAAAGAGTACACCATGCCAGCTCTCTCTGCCTGTTGCCCCAGCCCCCTTAGCAATGCTTGCCAGCCCTTGGTATCCGGCCTGCACCGCGCTGCGTCCTGTCTGGCACGCGCTTTTTGTTGTGCCCGCAATAGCCAGGAAGAATTACCTGCCGCTCATCTCACCCTTGAGCAGCTAACAAATCAAGCCCAAGATGAAGCTCTGGCAGTTGCAGTAATGCGCCACTCTCTCGAATCGCAGCCCGATCCAAGATTTCTACCGGCGATGCGCGGGGAAGGTGCCACACTAGGGGCGGAAGCGAGCCGTCAGCGTGACGCCGCCAAAGAATTTGCAATGCAACTCGTTACCCCCTCTGTGGAGGACAATTTGACCAAGCGGCTCGACGCCATCAAACTGTACACCGAGCGCAACGCTGACAAGCCCATCAGCAACGATGAGGCCAAGTACCCGAGCGACATCGTGCATGAGCTGCAGAATCTTTTCAACTGGCTGCCCGATGGATACTACAGAACAGAAACTGAGGTCAGCATCGCCAAGCTCAAAACCGAGCGGATGACAGTCAGCAGCGACGGCATTATCAGCCAAGAGTTGGCCACGAGCTGTCTCAAGGAGATCGGCAGGCTCAAAGCCTGTTTTGTAGTCGCGTCTCAATTAGCCCGGGCCGAACAGTACATGAAGCAGTTGGCAGATAACAATCAGCTTTTTAGTCAGCGGCATTATCCCTGAGGAAGCGCGGTTAGGGTAGCGATGCAGACTGAAAAGTATTTTACGACAGCCGCCCTTTAGCGGGAATCGCTCGGCGTGCTGTATTTTAATAAACCACCAAAAGAAATTAAGCATGCCAACTATTTCCAGTGATTGTAGTAAGCCACTTAGCCGTGCTGGCGCAAGCCTTGCAGCGAGTCTGCGTGTTAGCATGTCCGGTTTGGCCCGAGCAGTTCGTTGCGTCAGAAATACTCTGGAACCGGCTAGCCGTAGGCTAGCCGAGTCAGACAAGCGCTCAATTCGGGTGCGCATGACGGACGACATGCAACTGCAAGTGTTTCATGCCAAGTCGACCCGCTCTGCATTTCTGCCTTCTATGCGCAGCAACACCAGCGCTTCGACTATGACAAAAACCCAAAGAGCGGCAGCACAGCGCTTTGCCGCGCAATTGTCATTGCCGATGCTAAATCACGCATTCAGACAAAACTTGCAAGCAATTTTAGACTACTGCGACGACCCCGCCTCAAGCACATTACGCATCGATGAACAAAATTGCGTGACGGTGTTGACTGCGCAATTGCAGAATATGGCGAACTGGATAGCCGACGGCCCTTTGAAAGCGTTCACGCAGGAATCGAGCATGACACTTGCTGCCGAGCTGGAGAAACTATACGACAACGCCTTCATCAGCCGCGAATTGGCAGGTGAGTGCGCGCAGATCGTAGGAACGCTCTGTGATCGTTTCGTTCTCGCGCGTTTTTATAGAGAGCTGGAAGCAAGCCAAGCACGATAAAGGCTGATAAACGCGCTTGGTAAAGCAAGGGAACCGTCTATCGCACTACCAAGCGCCCAGTACCAGCTTTTCCAGCCAGAATGCACCGATGATAGTTTTGACGTCGGTAATCTGGCCATTGCGCACCCAAGCCAAGATTTCTTCCGGGCGGGCGGTGAAGGTATCGAGAAATTCGCCATCGTCAAGACTGGCTGGGCCGGCAACAAGATCGCGGGCAAGATAGATTTCCAGATGCTCGTCAGAATACGCGATGGCATTATGGATCGTGCACAAATGACGCCAGGTACTGGCGGTATAACCGGTTTCTTCGCGCAGCTCACGTTGGGCGCACAGCAGCGGGTCTTCTCCAGCGTCGATCTTCCCGGCAGGAAATTCAATGAATACCCTATCGAGCGGGTAGCGGAACTGCCGTTCCAACAAAACACTACCATCATCGAACAGCGGCACGATCACCACGGCCCCCGGATGACGAATATATTCTCGCGTCGTCACTTTGCCATCCGGCAATGTGATGCTATCCTTTTGCACACGTAAAAAAGAACCGTCGTAGGCGAGTTCGCCATCGAGTTTTTGCTCGCGCAAATGAGAATCAGGCTGATCAAGCATGGCGACGTTTCAAATATTGGAAGACAAAGCCAGGAAAGGCGAACACGACGAACAAACACAGCGTGATGGCATAAAATTCCCAGCCCTGAGGGAAGCGGTTACCGGCGCTGGCTTCCAGTGCAAAGCCTAGCGCACCAAGCACGAAATACAAGGCAAACAACTCGATCAGACGTAGCCAAAATGGCTTGATCGCTCCGAGCCGTGGCACCGCAACGAGCGCGAAGCAGCGCTGATTGAAAAATGGCAGATTGGCTGCCAAGATGGCCAGCAGCACGATCAAGATGACGGACGCTGAACTGGCCACGATACTATCCTTACGATGCCAAGGTTTTGACGATGGCGTTCATGCAAGCAGTCATCAAACCACCCGGCATCAAGCCGAGTACCAACACTGCCAGACCATTGAGACTGAGAACCACACGCACATCGGCACTGGCTGTGATCGGGCTGGTATCGGCGGCGTCGTCAAAGTACATCAATTTAACGACACGCAGATAATAGAAGGTACCGATGAGCGAGAACAACACGGCGAACAATGCCAGCCAGACCTGTCCACCGGCGATCACTGATTGCAGCACCGATAATTTTGCGTAGAAACCCATCAGCGGCGGAATCCCTGCCAGCGAGAACATCAGCAGCAACATGACGAAGGCAAACCATGGCGAGCGTTTGTTCAAGCCTTTCAAATCATCCAGATTTTCCGCTTCAAAACCTGCACGCGACAACAATAAGATCACGCCGAATGTACCCAAGGTACTCATTACGTAGGTGATGCTGTAAAACATAGAAGCGCTGTAGGCATCGGCTGCCAAGCTGACATTGCCTTGCGAAACACCGGTTGCCAAACCGAGCAGCATGAAACCCATCTGCGCGATGGTCGAGTAAGCGAGCATACGTTTGAGATTGGTTTGCGCGATCGCAGTCAAGTTACCAACGGCCATAGACAGGACCGCCAACACCAGCAACATTTGCTGCCAATCAAAAGCTTGCGAAAACAAACCCTCCACCAAGAAGCGGAAAGTAATCGCGAACGCGGCCAGTTTCGGCGCACTGCCTAGCAGCAGAGTAACAGCGGTCGGCGAGCCTTGATAGACGTCCGGTACCCACATATGGAAAGGCACGACACCGAGCTTGAACGCCAAACCAGCGACCAAGAACACCAAACCGAACACCAAAATCGTTTTATTCGCAACCGGTGAAGCTGCAACGCGCGCGACCTCCGACAATTCCAAAGAACCAGTGGCACCGTACAACATGGAAATACCGTACAACATGAAGCCGGAAGCCAAGGCACCGAGAATGAAATACTTCATCGCCGCTTCAGTCGAGACCGTGTGTTCACGACGCAGCGCCACCAAGGCATACAAGGACAAGGACATCATTTCCAAGCCGAGGTAAATGATGAGGAAGTTGTTACCTGAGATCATCAGCATTTGGCCGAGCAGCGAGAACAATGCCAGCACATAAAATTCGCCACCAAGCTTGCCGGTGGTGATGCCGCGATCGGCCACATACTGGCGCGAGTACACCAGCGTGACGCCGATTGCCAGATAAGAAAACAGTTTGAGCAAGGTCGCCATCGGATCGGAGACGAACATGCTGTTGCTGACGTAAGTAGAACCTTCCGTATTGGCTGTTGCCAGCGTCAAACCGGCGCATCCGAACAGCGTCAGTATGCTGAGCACGTAAGTCAGATTACGTTTGCTGTCGGCTAAGAACATATCGATGAGCAGAATTGCGCAAGTCGCCAGCAGCAAGAATATTTCAGGATAAAGTGGTATGAAGTTCATATTATTCAGTTCTACTATCAGAGCGGTAACTTGGAAGTCGCCACATGCTTCAACAGATCAGTCACGCTGACCTGCATGGCATCGGTAAATGGCGCTGGGTACAGACCCATTGCAATGACCGCAATTGCCAGCACGCCGAGCATGAAAAACTCGCGTTTATTGATATCGCTCAGATGTGCCACATGGTCGTTGGTTATGGTACCGAACACGACGCGCTTGACCATCCACAAAGAATACGCTGCGCCTAAAATCAAGGCAGTCGCTGCCAGCATACCGATCCAGAAATTGAACTGTACCGCACCGAGTATCACCATGAATTCGCCGACGAAACCGGAAGTCGCTGGCAAACCGCAGTTAGCCATGGAAAACAAGACAAATAAGGCAGCAAATTTCGGCATTCTGTTAACCACGCCGCCGTAGTCGACGATTTGACGTGAGTGCACGCGGTCATACAAGACACCGATACACAGGAACATGGCGGCAGAGATGAAACCATGCGAAATCATTTGTACGATCGCGCCCTGCACCGACATGTCATTAAACATGAAGAAACCGAGTGTGACGAAGCCCATGTGCGCAATCGATGAATACGCCACCAATTTTTTCATGTCGGCTTGTACCAAGGCGACCAGACCGATGTAAATCACGGCAATCAGCGAGAGCGTGATCATGAAGCCGGCCATATAATGGCTGGCGTCCGGTGCGATCGGCAAAGAGAAGCGCAAGAAACCGTAAGCACCGAGCTTGAGCATGATGGCGGCCAAGACGACTGAACCACCGGTCGGTGCTTCCACGTGGGCATCCGGCAGCCAAGTATGCACTGGCCACATCGGTACTTTCACGGCGAAGGCCATGAGGAAAGCGCAGAACAGCATGATCTGGGTCGACAGCGGCAAAGGCAAAGCATGCCAAGCCAGAATATCGAAAGAATGGCCGGCTTTGATGTAGAGATAGATAATCGCTACCAAGGTCAATAAAGAACCGAGCAAGGTGTAGAGGAAGAACTTGAACGCTGCATACACGCGGTTCGGACCACCCCAGACGCCGACGATGATGTACATCGGGATCAGTGTCGCTTCAAAGAAGACATAGAACAGCATGCCATCGGTGGCGCAGAACACGCCTATCATCAAGCCCGACAAGATCAGGAAAGCCCCCATGTATTGGGCCACCTGCTTTTCCACGACTTCCCAAGCGGCGATGACGACGATAACGGTGATAAACGCCGTCAGCGGAATCAGCCAGAGCGAGATACCGTCGATACCGAGCGCATAAAAAATGTTGAATTTCTCTACCCACGAGAATTTTTCAACGAATTGCATGCCATGGGCACTGTTATTGAAACCGGAGATCAGCGGCAGCGTGACCAGAAAGCTCGCCAGCGAGCCGATCAAGGCCACGCCGCGCACTATTCCAGGATGGCTGTCGCGGCCGAATGCCAGGACAAAAATACCGAACGCGATCGGACACCAAATCGCCAGGCTGAGTAAGGAGGAAGTTGACTGCATCATGATTATATTTTTATAGCCGAGGTCACTTATTTAGCAAACGGGAATGGCATGAAGTACACAAGGAACCCCAACACGCCCAAAATCATTACAAAAGCATAGTGATAGATATAACCACTTTGGAACAAGCGAATCACACGTGAAATCGCTCCGACCAATTTTGCGCTGCCATTGACGACGAATCCATCGATCAAGGCTTTGTCGCCGATATTCCAAAGACCACCGCCAAGCAGGCGAGCACCGCCGGCAAATACGATTTCATTGAAACGATCGAGGTAATATTTATTCTCGAGCAAAGTGTAAATCGCACCGGCATGCTTCTTGATCGCCGTTGGTATCGCCGGTTTGACCATGTAGAAGTAATACGAACTGGCCACACCTGCCACTGCCAACCAAAACGGCAGACTGGACAAGGCATGAATTGCCATACCGATCGGCGAATGGAATTCGTGTTTCAACTCTTCCATCGCTTGATGCGCTTCATTGACGGCGATGACATTGGTGAAAAAGCTGCCGAACAACATCGGTTCGATCGCGAAGAAACCGATGATCACCGAAGGAATCGCCAGCATCACCAGCGGGAACCACACCACGAATGGTGATTCATGCGGTTTTTGACCTGGTGCCAAACCGTGGTGTTCATCGTGCGCGGCATGATCGTCGTGCGCATCATGGCCATGGGCATCGTGTTTGGCGTGCGCATCGTGCTTAGCGGCGGCCTTGACATCGTGCTTGGCCTCATGGGCATGGGCATGACCGAAGTTTTCTTTGCCATGGAAGACTAAGAAATACATACGGAACGAATAGAAGGCGGTGACGAACACACCGGCGAGCGTGGCGAATTGCGCAAAACCAGCACCCGGCAAATGCGAAGCTTGCACCGCTTCGATGATGCTGTCTTTCGAATAGAAACCCGAGAAAAACGGCGTGCCTATCAGTGCCAGCGAACCGAGCAAAGAAGTGATCCAGGTGATCGGCATATATTTACGCAAACCACCCATGTTGCGGATGTCTTGATCATGGTGCATACCGATGATGACCGAACCGGCCGCCAAGAACAGCAAGGCCTTGAAAAACGCATGGGTCATCAAATGGAATACCGCAACCGAGTAAGCCGACGCACCGAGCGCGACCGTCATGTAACCGAGTTGCGAGAGTGTGGAGTAGGCGACGACGCGTTTGATATCGTTTTGTATGATGCCGAGGAAACCCATGAACAGCGCGGTGATCGAACCGATCACCAAGATGAACGACAAGGCAGTGTCAGACAATTCAAACAGCGGCGACATGCGAGAAACCATGAAGATACCTGCCGTCACCATGGTGGCGGCATGAATCAGCGCAGAAATCGGGGTCGGACCTTCCATCGAATCAGGCAACCAGACGTGCAGCGGGAATTGCGCCGACTTACCCATCGCACCGATGAACAGGCAGATACAAGCGACGGTAATGAGCATCCAGTTAGTACCTGGCAACAGCAGCTTGGCCAATTCTTCTTTTTTGGCAAATACTTCCGCGTAATCCATCGAACCGGCATAAGCCAAGATCAAACCGATGCCGAGGATGAAACCAAAATCGCCGACGCGGTTAACCAAGAAAGCTTTCATATTGGCGTAAATCGCGGTCGGCTTGGTATACCAAAAACCGATCAGCAAATACGAGACCAAACCAACCGCTTCCCAGCCGAAAAACAATTGCAGGAAGTTGTTGCTCATGACCAGCATCAGCATCGAGAACGTAAACAGCGAAATATACGAGAAGAAGCGGTTGTAACCTTCATCTTCGGCCATATAACCGATAGTGTAAATATGCACCATCAAGGAGACGAAAGTGACGACACACATCATCATCGCGGTCAGATTATCGACCAGAAAGCCGACTTCGAGTTTCAGGCCGGCTACTTGCATCCACTGATACAAGCTGGCGTTGTAGACCGGCGCACCATTCTGCAGGTCACTGAGCGTCATGCAGGAAATGATGAAGGCGATGAGTACGCCTAATATCGTCGCCGTATGCGAGACTTTACGTCCGACCAGGTTGCCGAAAAACTTGGTGCCCAGTAAACCGGCAATGACAGAGCCTGCCAGTGGCGCCAGAGGTACCGCCAATAATAGTTGTGGGTTAAGTTGCCCCGCCATGATGACCCTTTTTGTTAGCTTGATGCTGTCAGCTTAATGCCTTGAGCTTGATACTTCTTAAATCACGAACGCATGACGCCGGCTCTTGCGAAAACCGGCGCGCGCATTAACCTTTGAGTGCGTCCAGATCTTCGACATTGATGGTGTCGAGATTACGGAACAAGACCACCAGAATTGCCAAGCCGATGGCCGATTCAGCCGCTGCCACCGTCAGGATGAAGAATACGAATACCTGGCCGGCCGCATCGCCGAGATAATGCGAAAACGCGATGAAATTGATATTCACGGCCAACAACATCAGTTCTATCGCCATCAGCAAAACGATGATGTTTTTGCGGTTGAGGAAAATACCGACGATGGAGATGGCGAACAGTATCGCGCCGAGTATCAGGTAATGGGTCAGAGTCAAAGCCATCATCAGCCTTCCAGTTTAGTTGTGGCAGCACGCGCGCGATCGGAATCGGCTTGCATCTTGACGATACGTACGCGATCTTTGCTCTTCACTTTGACAGCCTGTGCCGGATCGATGGCCTTGGTGTCTTTACGACGACGCAAAGTCAAGGCGACGGCTGCAACGATAGCCAGCAGCAGTATCGAAGCGGCGATTTCAAAAGCGAGCTGATAGTGCGTAAAAATCACGATACCGAGGTTTTTGGTGTTCCCAATGGTATCGGCAGCGGCCGGTACGCGATTATCAGGACGCAAGAAACCACGCCACAACACCGCCGACATTTCCAGCACCACCACCACACCGACCGTAGCCGCAAGCGGAAAGCTGCTCCAAAAACCGATGCGCAGTTTGTCGAGGTTAATGTCGAGCATCATCACCACGAACAGAAACAAGACCATGACCGCGCCAACATATACCAGCACCAGCACGATGGCGAGGAATTCTGCCTTCAACAACATCCAGATCGCCGCCGCGCTGAAAAATGACAGCACCAGAAACAAGGCGGCATGCACAGGGTTGCGAGCAGTAATGACTTGCGTGGCCGCGAGCACGAGGATCGCGGCGAACACATAAAATAAAGCGCTAGTAAATTCCATATTGAAACCGTTCCAATTAGCGGTAAGCAGCATCAGCAGCACGGGCTGCAGCGATTTGCGGTTCGTAACGATCGCCTACGGCGAGCAACATTTCTTTGGTGAAGTACAGATCGCCGCGTTTCTCACCATGATACTCGAGCACATGGGTTTCAACGATGGAATCGACCGGGCAAGACTCTTCGCAAAAGCCGCAGAAAATGCACTTGGTCAGATCGATATCGTAGCGCGTGGTACGGCGGCTACCGTCTTCGCGCTGCTCGGATTCGATCGTGATCGCCATGGCCGGGCACACAGCTTCGCACAATTTACAGGCGATGCAACGTTCTTCGCCATTCGGGTAACGGCGCAGCGCATGCAAGCCACGGAACCGCGGCGACTGCGGTGTTTTTTCTTCTGGGAACTGGACAGTGATTTTGCGGGCAAACATGTAGCGACCGGTCAGAGCCAGCCCCTTGAGCAGTTCGCGCAGCATCAGGCTGCCAAAAAAATCCTTGATTGCTTCCATTTTTCTAGCCTCTTACTTCCAAATATTCCAGGAGGTTTGCATCCATGCGGCGACGAACACCAGATACACCAAAGTCAACGGGATGAACACTTTCCAACCCAGACGCATGATCTGGTCATAGCGATAGCGTGGGAACGAAGCACGCGCCCAGATGAACAGCGATACCACCACAAAGGTTTTCATACCCAGCCAGATCCAGCCTGGTACCCAATTGAAGACAATCGAGTCGAGCGGTGCGGCCCAACCGCCAAGGAACATCAGGGATGCCATGGCCGAGATCAGTATCATATTGGCGTATTCGGCCAAGAAAAACATCGCGAACGACATACCCGAGTATTCGACCATATGACCGGCGACAATTTCTGACTCACCTTCGACGACGTCGAATGGATGGCGATTGGTTTCAGCGATGCCGGAAATAACGTAGATCACAAACACCGGCAACAATGGCAACCAATTCCATGACAGGAAATTGAGGCCCATGCTGGCGAAGCGGCCATGCGTCTGGGAGTTGACGATATCGGTCATGTTCAAACTGCCTGACACCATCAGCACGATGACGAGCACGAAGCCCATCGCGATTTCATACGACACCATTTGTGCCGAGGCGCGCATGGCACCGAGGAAGGCGTATTTCGAGTTCGAGGCCCAGCCGGCGATGATGATGCCGTACACTTCCATGGAAGTGATCGCCATGATCAGCAACAAACCGGCATTCACATTCGCCAGTACCGTTTCCGGGCCGAACGGGATCACCGCCCATGCAGCCAGAGCCGGCATGATGGTCATCACCGGAGCGATAATGAAGAGCACCTTATTGGCTTTGGCCGGAACGATGATTTCCTTGAGCAAGAGCTTCAAGGCGTCAGCGATAGGTTGCAGCAGACCGGCTGGACCGACGCGGTTAGGGCCGAGGCGGATGTGCATCCAGCCTATCATCTTGCGTTCCCATAAAGTCAGATACGCTACACAGCCCATGATAGGCAAGGTGATGCAAATGATCTTCACCAGCGTCCAAACCAACGGCCAAACGTAACCGAACAAGTGTTGACCGAAGTCTTGTATCGTCAGCAGCAAACTCATTATGCACGCTCCACGGAGATGGTACCGAACAAACCGTCGAGATTGGCGCTGCGCTCAAGGCCGGCGGCGAGTCGGACAACCTGATCCGGCAAGCCGGCATCGATATGAACATTGAGCAAAATCGCCGCACCTTTACTGAATTTAAGCATATCGCCTTCGACCACACCAAGTTGCGTCGCCAAAGCGCTGCTGATGGCGGCGATCGGGGCGCGCGCATCGGCAGTTTTCTGCAAAGATTCGGCACGGCGTACCACGCCGTCGGTCGCGTAGATCGCCACATTACTGAGGCGTTCCAGACCGGCCACCGCAGCAGTCGGCACACTCGGTGCGAGACCGGCACGATTATTCAAGCGTGCGCTCAGTTCGCCTTGCGCCAAAATGGCGTCGCGTACTGCTTCTGAGGTATCGAAATCAAACTCAGCCAAGCCGAGCAAATTACCGAGTACGCGCAAGACTTTCCAAGCCGGGCGAGTATCACCGAGCGGTTTGACGACACCGTGGAAACTCTGGGCGCGGCCTTCGCAATTGACGAAGGTACCCGAAGTTTCAGTCGATGGCGCAACCGGCAGCAAGACGTCGGCATAATCCATGCCGTGCTTGAACGGCGACAGCACTACCACCATCTCGGCCTGTGCCAAGGCGGCTTTGGCTTGCAGCGGATAAGCGCTGTCGAGAGTCGGTTCGGCATGCAATACCAGATAGGCCTTTTTCGGCGCAGTAAATGCCGCTTCCGTGCCACCGGCGGCGTTGGCCAGATAGCCACCGACGCTGTTCGCTGCTTCACCGAGGTAGCCGAAGCTGGCTTCAGTTTGACTCGCAATCCATTCAGCCAAGGCATGTAATTGCGCCGCTTGCGGATGGTGTGCCGCCGTGGTGCCGAGGAAGACACCGGCTTTACCGGCGATCAGGCTGTCAGCAATTTTGTCGGCTACAGCACCGGCAGTGATCGCTGCAAAACCGGCCGGAACCGCCACTTGTTTTTTCTGTGCCACAGCGACCGCAACTTCTGCTAAAAAGGCAGTCCATTGCGATGGTGCGACGATGGCTTTGTTAGCCAATTTGATCAACAGTTCATCGTCACTCGCATGCAGGATGCTGAGCTTGCTGCCCATTTTGACCGAAGCGCGCAAACGCGCCGCCAACAAAGGATGATCTTTGCGTAAGAAGGAACCGATGACGAAGACATTTTTCAATTGCGCGAATTCGGCAATCGAGGTGCCCAGCCAAGGGGTGACTTGCGGGTTCAAAGAAAAATCAGATTGACGCAGACGGAAATCGACGGCGCTTGAACCGAGACCGCGCACGACGCGCTGCAACAAGGACAATTCTTCCAAGGTAGCATGTGGCGCGGCGACTGCGGCAATCGCGTCGGCACCGTGTTCGTGCTTGACGTTACGCAGACCATGGGCGACGTATTCGAGCGCGGTTTGCCAGTCAGTTTCCTGCCATTGACCGCCCTGCTTGATCATCGGCTTGGTCAAACGCTCGGCGCTGTTCAAGCCTTCGTAAGCGAAACGATCTTTATCGGAAATCCAGCATTCATTGACGTCGTCGTTTTCCAACGGCACCACGCGCATGACTTTATTATTCTTGACTTGCACGATCAGATTCGAACCGAGACCGTCATGGGCGCTGACCGATTTACGGCGCGACAATTCCCAAGTACGAGCCGAATAACGGAAAGGCTTGGATGTCAATGCGCCGACCGGACAGAGGTCGATCATATTGCCGGACAATTCGGAGTCGACGGTTTTACCGACGAAGGAAGTGATTTCCGAATGTTCGCCACGATTGAGCATGCCCAATTCCATCACACCGGCGATTTCTTGACCGAAGCGTACGCAGCGCGTGCAGTGGATGCAACGGCTCATTTCTTCCATCGATACCAGCGGACCGACATCTTTATGGAACACCACGCGTTTTTCTTCTTCGTAACGCGAACTGACACCGCCGTAACCGACCGCCAGATCTTGCAACTGACATTCGCCACCCTGATCGCAGATCGGGCAGTCGAGTGGATGGTTGATGAGCAGGAATTCCATCACTGCTTTTTGCGCCTTGACCGCTTTATCGCTGTTCGAGCGAACGATCATGCCAGCCGTTACCGGAGTGGCGCAGGCAGGCAAAGGCTTCGGTGCTTTTTCAACCTCGACCAGACACATGCGGCAGTTGGCCGCAATGGATAATTTTTTGTGGTAGCAAAAATGGGGGATGTATGTGCCAAGTTTATTGGCCGCATCCATCACCATACTGCCCTCTTGGACTTCGACTTTTTTGCCGTCTATTTCGATTTCAACCATGGTCTACTCTGTGTGTGCTAACCGAAGCTGGCTTACATGTAAGTGGGAACCAAGCAATGCTTATGCTCGATGTGATATTCAAATTCCTCGCGGAAATTCTTGATAAAAGCGCGTACTGGCATCGCTGCAGCATCACCGAGGGCGCAAATTGTCTTGCCCTGTATGTTGTCTGCGATCGAATTGAGCATATCGAGATCTTCCGGACGACCTTGACCGTGTTCGATTCTGTGAACCAAACGATAAAGCCAACCTGTACCTTCACGGCACGGCGTACATTGACCGCAGGATTCTTCAAAATAGAAGTAAGACAAACGTAACAAGGATTTGACCATGCAGCGCGTCTCGTCCATCACAATTACCGCGCCCGAGCCGAGCATAGAGCCGGCCTTGGCGATGGAATCGTAATCCATGTCGGTGGCCATCATGACCTCACCGGTCAAGACCGGCATCGATGATCCACCTGGAATGACGGCTTTGATTTTTTTACCATCGCGCATGCCGCCGGCAAGTTCCAACAGCGTGGCAAACGGCGTACCCATTGGCACTTCGTAATTACCCGGCTTGGCGACATCGCCCGACATCGAGAAAATCTTGGTGCCACCGTTATTCGGCTTACCGATGGCAGCGTATTTTTCACCACCCATCGCCAGCACAAACGGCACGGCAGCGAAGGTTTCGGTATTGTTAATCGTGGTCGGCTTACCATACAGGCCGAAGCTGGCCGGGAATGGCGGCTTGAAGCGCGGTTGACCTTTTTTGCCTTCCAAAGATTCCAGCAAAGCCGTTTCTTCGCCGCAGATGTAGGCACCGTAACCGTGGAAAGCATGCAGTTGGAAGGAAAATTCCGAACCGGCGATGCGATCGCCGAGCATGCCGGCGGCGCGCGCTTCTTCGAGCGCTTCTTCGAAACGATCGTAGTCGGCGAAAATTTCACCGTGAATATAGTTGTAGCCGACCGTGATACCCATGGCGTAAGCGCCGATGGCCATACCTTCGATCAAAGCATGCGGGTTGTAGCGAATGATGTCGCGGTCTTTGAATGTACCCGGCTCGCCTTCGTCGGTATTACAGACCAGATATTTTTGGCCCGGAAATTGACGCGGCATGAAACTCCACTTCAAACCGGTAGGAAAACCGGCACCGCCGCGACCGCGCAGCGAAGACGCTTTAAGTTCGGCGATGACTTGTTCCGGCGTGATTTTTTCCGACAAAATACGTTTGAGCGAAGCGTAACCACCGCGCGCGACATAGTCTTCCAGATGCCAGTTTTTTCCATCAAGGCCAGCCAAGATCAAAGGCTGAATATGGCGATTATGCAGACTCGTCATTATTTACCCGCTTCTTTCAATTCAGTGACCAGGCCATCGATTTTTTCATTCGACATCCAGCTGCACATGCGTTTATTGTTGACCAACATGACCGGCGCATCGCCGCACGCGCCCATACACTCACCTTCGACCAGCGTGAACTGGCCATCGGCCGTGGTTTCGCGGTAATCGATACCGAGCTTTTGTTTCAGGTAGTGCGCAGCGCGCTCCCCACCCGACAAAGCGCACGGCAAATTGGTGCAGACCGAAATCTTGAATTTGCCGACCGGTTTGGTATTGTACATATTGTAAAACGTCGCTACTTCCTGCACTGCAACAGCGGGCATGCCGATGTAATCAGCCAGAGTTTGCAAGATTTCCGGTGGCAACCAGCCGGTTTCATCTTGCGCAATAGCCAAAGCGGCCATCACAGCAGATTGCCGCTGGTCAGCCGGAAACTTCGCGAGTTCGCGATCAATTTTTTTAAATGCCTGCTCGGATAACACCATAGCTCGCCTCAAATCAACGCCAAAAAGGCGTTCTTATCTGTCAATCTCACCAAACACAATATCTTGAGTACCGATGATCGTTACCGCATCAGCAATCATGTGACCCCTAGCCATTTCATCGAGACCCTGCAGATGCGCATAACCTGGCGCACGGATCTTCAGACGGTATGGCTTATTGGCCCCATCAGACATCAAATAAATACCAAATTCACCCTTAGGATGCTCAACCGCCGCATACGCTTCACCAGGAGGAACATGAAAGCCTTCGGAAAAAAGTTTGAAGTGATGAATCAACTCTTCCATATTCGATTTCATATTAACACGGTGCGGCGGAGCAACTTTATGGTTCGCAGAAATCACTGGCCCTTGGTTATTACGCAACCACTCAACACATTGCTTGATGATACGGTTCGATTCGCGCATTTCTTGCACGCGTACCAAATATCGATCGTAGCTATCGCCATTGACGCCCACAGCGATATCGAAATCAAGCAAATCGTAGACTTCATACGGTTGTTTCTTGCGCAAATCCCACTCTATGCCGGAACCGCGCAGCATAGGACCGGTAAAGCCCATGGCCAGCGCACGCTCAGGCGAGACGACGCCGACACCAACCAAACGCTGCTTCCAGATACGGTTATCGGTCAGCAGAGTTTCGTATTCGTCGATATATTTTGGAAAACGATTGGTGAAATCTTCGATGAAATCGAGCAGGGAACCCTGGCGATTTTCATTGAGTTCACGCATGGCTTTGGCGTTTTTCAATGCCGATGCCGTGAATTGTGGCATTTGCTCAGGCAAATCGCGATACACGCCGCCCGGACGATAGTAAGCAGCATGCAAACGCGCACCTGACACCGCCTCATAACAATCCATCAAATCTTCACGTTCGCGGAAGGCATACAAGAACACCGCCATCGCGCCGACGTCGAGCGCATGCGCACCGATCCACAGCAAATGGTTGAGTACGCGGGTGATTTCATCGAACATCACGCGAATGTATTGCGCGCGCATTGGCACTTCCAAACCGAGCATTTTTTCTATCGCCATCACATAGGCGTGCTCGTTGGCCATCATCGACACGTAATCGAGCCGATCCATATAGGGCACCGACTGCAGATAAGTTTTTTGCTCGGCCAATTTCTCGGTCGCGCGATGCAGCAAACCGATATGCGGATCGGCCCGCTGTATCACTTCGCCATCGAGCTCCAACACCAGACGCAATACACCATGCGCAGCCGGATGTTGCGGACCAAAGTTGAGGGTGTAATTCTTAATCTCAGCCATTATTTCATCCCGTAATGTTCTTCACGAATCACGCGCGGCGTGTTTTCGCGCGGCTCTATCGTGACCGGCTGATAGACGACCCGTTTTTGCTCGGCGTCGTAGCGCATTTCCACATACCCGGAGACTGGGAAATCTTTGCGGAATGGATGACCGATGAAACCGTAATCAGTCAAAATACGACGCAAATCGTTATGCCCATCAAACAGAATACCGAATAAATCGAAAGCTTCGCGCTCATACCAATTGGCGGCATTCCAGACATCGATCAAGGAGGCGACCAGCGGCATCTCATCATCAGTGGCAAACACGCGCACCCGCAAACGCCAATTATGCTTGACCGATAACAAATGCGTGACGACCGCGAAACGCGCGCCATCCCAAATACCATCACCGTAAGTCGAGTAATCAACACCACACAAATCGATCAATTGCTCAAAATGCGTGTCAGCGTGATCACGCAAGTCGCGCATCACTTGCAGATAATCTGCCGACGAAACGACGACGGTGAGCTCACCGAGCGCATTACTAAGCTCTGCGATGCGCGCACCCAAGACGACATGTAGCGCGGCCTCGAGTTTTTCTATTTTGCTTGTCATATTTAAAGGCTGCCTTCGCAATCACACGCTCAGCGGGCGATGGTGTTAGTACGTTTGATCTTGTTTTGGAGCTGAATGATACCGTAAATCAGCGCTTCAGCCGTCGGCGGACACCCTGGCACATAGATATCGACTGGGACAATACGGTCACAACCACGCACCACAGAGTAAGAATAATGATAATAACCACCACCATTAGCGCAGGAACCCATGGAGATTACCCAGCGCGGCTCAGCCATTTGGTCATACACTTTACGCAAAGCTGGGGCCATCTTGTTACATAAGGTTCCAGCCACAATCATCACATCCGACTGCCGCGGCGACGGGCGAAACACGACACCGAAGCGATCGAGATCGTAACGCGAAGCACCGGCATGCATCATTTCAACTGCACAGCAAGCCAAACCGAATGTCATCGGCCACAGCGAACCGGTACGCGTCCAGTTGATCAGCTTATCGGCCGTCGTCGTGACAAAGCCTTCGTTCAATACACCTTCAATCGACATAATCCATCACTCCCAATCAAGAGCGCCTTTTTTCCAGATGTACCAGAATCCGACACCGAATTCGAGCACAAAACCCAACATAATCAAGAAGCCCGTCAAGCCGAGATCGCGCATGGCGACGGCCCACGGAAAGAAAAATGCCGTCTCAAGATCAAACAGAATGAACAGAATTGCGATCAGATAATAGCGCACATCAAACTTCATACGCGCATCCTCGAAAGCTTCGAAGCCACATTCGTACGGGGATGTTTTTTGAGAATCCGGCTTATAGGGAGCGAGAATGCGACCTAAAAATTGCGGCACCACACCAACAGCGATACCAACCAGAATAAAGAGAAGTACGGGGAAATAATTTTCGAGGTTCACGTTAGGCCACCTGTAATTGAACGCCATATTGAAGCGGATCATTTATTGACTATGCCAGTCAACAAAATGACCGCTTCCTCGACAAAGCCAGTAAAGATAACTGACTTATTTTTTGGTGCCGACGACGAGACTCGAACTCGTACAGCTTTCGCCACTACCCCCTCAAGATAGCGTGTCTACCAATTTCACCACGTCGGCCTAAGCACAGCATTCTACTCTGATTGCCCTCATTGTTCAACGCACAATCGAGAAAAACCAAGGTTTTTTTGCTGCAGAGTACAAATTTATTTCGGAATCTGGTTTACTTGCGCAGCCGATGCTGGCACTGCTGCCGCTGGTGCTGCCGGCGCCACCGCTGCCGCACTGGCCGGTGCTGTTTTTACCGCACCCAAGCTATCCATCACGCCAGTACTGGTTTTACGGTTGCCGTTAAGCACGCCGAGCGCCAAAGTCGCGATGAAAAACAAAGCCGCTGCCACACCGGTGGAACGCGACAAGAAGTTCGAAGAACCGGTGGCACCGAACAAACTGCCGGAAGCACCGGAGCCGAAAGACGCGCCCATGTCGGCGCCTTTACCGTGCTGCAACAACACCAGGCCGATTATCGTCAATGCTGACAAGACCTGAACTACTACTATCAAAGTAAAAAAAGTTTGCATCAAAACACCCTAAAGATTAAGCAACACCAACAAACAAATTAAATTAGCCGCAAGCAGCTATGATCGCCAAGAACTCTGCTGATTTCAATGCCGCACCACCGATCAAGCCACCATCGATATCCGCCATCGCCAACAAGTCTTTGGCATTATCCGGTTTCATACTGCCGCCATACAAAATTTGCATGCCTTGCGCCGCTACCGGATTGACCAGAGCAACTTGGGCACGCAGGAAGGCATGCACATCTTGGGCCATTTGCGGACTGGCAGTTTTACCCGTGCCGATCGCCCACACTGGCTCATAAGCAAGCACGATACGAGTAATCTGATCGGCGGCCAATACCGCCAAAACTGCCTGCAACTGCTGAGCAACCACCTGCTCGGTCTGGGCCGATTCGCGCTGTTCGAGAGTTTCTCCGACGCAAACGATCGGGGTGATCGACGAACCCAGTGCCTGCAATACTTTTTGCGCCACCGTCGCGTTAGTCTCCGCATGGTAAGCACGACGCTCAGAGTGACCAACGATCACATATGCGCAACCGCAATCAGCCAACATCGATGCCGCCACTTCGCCGGTAAATGCGCCATGCGCATGCGCCGACACATCTTGCGCGCCACAACGGATGGCGGAATCGGTCAATAACTCCGCACACTGCAGCAAATATGGTGCTGGCGCGCAAACGAGCACATCGACCGAGGCCTTGGCCGGCATGCCAGCTTTAATTTCTGCCAGAAGCGAATGATTCGCAGCCAAGCTGCCATTCATTTTCCAGTTACCTGCTATTAGAGTGCGTCGCATAGTGTTCACAGTATAAATAACCGTCTATTGTATCTTGCAGTGACGTACACGGTCAAACCAGACACGTCAGATCGCCGCTTACACAGCGAAAAGTCGGCAAAATATTACAATTTCAAGATGATTTTACCGATATGCGCGCCCTCTTCCATCATGCGATGCGCCTGTGCCGCTTGATCCAAGGGAAACACCTGATGAATAATAGGGGCAATTTCTTTACTCTCAAGCAATGGCCAGACCCGATTTTGCAGCTCTGCCGCCACGATTGCCTTGAAAGCCACCGAACGCGGCCGCAGTGTGGCACCGGTGATAGTCAAGCGTCGACGCAAAACTTGCGAAAAATCAACATCAGCATGTGTCCCACCCAGCAAAGCAATAATGGCAATGCGACCATCATCAGCCAGGCAAGCAATTTCTTGCGGAATATAGCTACCGGCAACCATATCGAGAATCACATCGACACCTTTGTCATCCGTCAATTGCTTGACCACATCGGCGAATTGCTCGGTTTTATAATTGATACCGCGCTCGGCACCGAGACGCTCGGTTGCGCGGCATTTCTCTTCACTACCCGCAGTGGCAAATACACGATGACCAAGTGCGCGGGCAATTTGTATTGCAGCTACACCAATACCGGAAGTACCGCCCTGCACCAGCAAACTCTCTGCGCTTTGCAAGCGGGCGCGCTGAAACACATTCGACCACACGGTAAAATAAGTTTCTGGCAACGAAGCCGCTTCTAACATCGATAAGCCGGCCGGGACTGGCAAGCACTGCCCCAGCGGGGCCACACAGTACTCGGCATAGCCGCCACCCTGCACTAAGGCACAGACCTGATCACCGAGGGCAAACTGACTACCAGCGAGATCGCCGCCGACAATTTCACCGGCAACTTCCAAGCCCGGCAGATCAGAGGCACCGGGGGGCACCGGGTAAAAACCGAGACGCTGTAAGACATCAGGACGATTGATGCCAGCCGCATGGACTTTGATCAAGACTTCACCGGCACCGGCTTGCGGCTGCGCGCGTTCGCATAATTGCAAGACTTCGGGACCGCCGTACTGGCTGATTTCTATGGCACGCATGGGCACACTCCGGGTAAGTTAAGGCTCTATTGTATGCGAAGAAAAAAACACCCGTGCGCGAAGCTCGGGCACGGGTGTCTGAGGCAATGCCGACTGCTGCCGGCAAAGCAAATTACTGCTGTTGCTGTGGCTGCGCGTCGACTTCGGCCAGCGCGGCTTTCATCGACAGTTTGAAACGACCACGGTCATCCGTTTCAAGTACTTTGACACGCACTTGCTGACCTTCTTTGAGGTAGTCAGCAACCGCATTCACGCGCTCGTTGGCGATTTGACTGATGTGCAACAAACCATCTTTGCCTGGCATGATTTGTACAATCGCGCCGAAATCGAGCAATTTCAAGACGGTACCTTCGTAGACTCTGCCGACTTCCACTTCCGCCGTCAATTCTTCGATACGACGCTTGGCTTCTTGACCAGCCGCTGCATCGACGGAGGCGATGGTGACGATACCTTCGTCGCTGATGTCGATTTGCGTACCGGTTTCTTCTGTCAGTGCACGAATGACCGCGCCGCCTTTGCCGATGACATCACGGATTTTTTCCGGATTAATCTTGACCGTGATCAGGCGTGGTGCGAAGTCGGACAATTCCGTATTGCCAACTGGTACGGCAGCTTGCATGATATTGAGGATATGTACGCGGCCTTCTTTAGCTTGCGCCAATGCGACCTGCATGATTTCCTTGGTGATACCTTGGATTTTGATATCCATTTGCAGGGCCGTGATACCGGCAGCGGTACCGGCGACTTTAAAGTCCATGTCACCCAAGTGATCTTCATCGCCGAGGATATCGGTCAAGACAGCAAATTTATTGCCATCTTTGATCAAGCCCATGGCGATACCGGCGACGTGCGCCTTCATCGGTACACCGGCGTCCATCAAGGCCAGGCAACCGCCGCAGACCGAAGCCATCGACGAAGAACCATTCGATTCCGTGATTTCCGATACCAAACGGACCGAGTAGCTGAAATCTTCCGGATCTGGCAAAGCAGCAGCCAGAGCACGTTTAGCCAAACGACCATGACCGATTTCACGACGCTTAGGCGTGCCGACGCGACCAGTTTCACCAGTAGCGAACGGAGGCATGTTGTAATGCAACATGAAGCGATCGGTGTACTCACCCATCAAGGCATCGATTTTTTGTTCGTCGCGCGCAGTACCGAGCGTGGCGATTACCAGCGCTTGGGTTTCGCCACGAGTAAACAAGGCAGTACCATGCGTGCGCGGCAGAATGCCAGTGCGGATCGTGATAGGACGGACCGTGCGTGTATCACGGCCATCGATACGCGGTTCGCCGTCGAGGATCTGGGAACGAACGATTTTCGCTTCGAGGTCGAATATGACATTGCCGACTTCACCCGAATCAGGCGTAGCCTGACCGCTGGCGGCTGCTTGTGCAGCCAAAGCAGCGGCGACCGCCGAGTTGGCCGCCTTGAGTTTTTCAGTACGCGCTTGCTTTTCTTTGATCTGATAAGCGGCGCGCAGCAGTGGCTCAGCCACGGCAGTGACAGCAGCGATCAGCGGCTCGTTTTTCGGTGCTGGTGCCCATTCGACTTCCGGCTTACCACCGTCACGTACCAAGTCATGGATCGCATCGATGACGGCTTTCATTTGTTCGTGACCGAATACCACGGCACCGAGCATGATTTCTTCCGACAATTGCTGGGCTTCCGATTCCACCATCAAAACGGCTTGTTCGGTACCGGCGACAACCAAGTCGAGCTTGGAAGTTTTCAATTGGCTGGCAGTTGGATTGAGCACGTACTGGCCATCGATATAACCGACGCGCGCAGCACCGACCGGGCCACTGAAAGGAATACCGGAAACTGAAATAGCGGCCGAAGCACCGATCATGGCAGCAATGTCCGGATCGATTTCCGGATTGACCGACAAGACATGGATGATGACCTGAACTTCATTGAGGTAGCCTTCCGGGAACAACGGACGGATAGGACGGTCGATCAGACGCGAAGTCAGCGTTTCTTTTTCGGAAGGACGGCCTTCACGTTTGAAAAAACCACCGGGAATACGACCGGCTGCATAGGTTTTTTCCATGTAATCAACGGTCAGGGGGAAGAAATCCTGGCCTGGTTTGGCATCTTTTCTGGCAACAACTGTCGCCAATACCACGGTATCTTCTATCGATACCAGCACGGCACCCGAAGCTTGACGGGCGATTTCACCGGTTTCCAGCGTAACTGTGTGCTGACCGTACTGGAAGGTTTTAGTAACTTTATTAAACACAATGTGTCCTTTCGAATATGCCGACAGATTTTCAGGGGCTGTCGTTCACCTCACCGCGAGCAATCGATCAAGATTGCTTTTTTGCTGATTTTCAAGCCAATAACTTGAAAACTTCACCAAAACCACTTATTACCATACTGCTCTGTACTGAAAAGCAAAAAGCCTGCGACAGTCAACTGACGCAGGCTTTTTACTATGAATTATTTGCCAGGTTAAGCAAAAATTACTTACGCAAGCCGAGTTTTTCGATCAGCGAACGATAGCGATTCAAGTCTTTACCTTTGAGGTAAGACAACAGGCTCTTACGACGGTTGACCATCATGATCAAACCGCGGCGGGAATGGTGATCTTTACCATGCGCTTTGAAGTGACCGTTGAGGTCATTGATACGTGCTGTCAACAGAGCGACTTGCACTTCCGGTGAACCGGTATCATTGAGGCCACGTGCGTTATCGGCGACGATAGCGGCTTTTGCATTTTTTTCAATAGACATTATTTTCCTTTACATGCGATAACAACAGTGACCGTGTCGGTAATGACCGACACCATCGTCATGACCTTGCCAATACTATGGCAATACCATCATTATCGTGAGCTTCAAACCCCGTCGGATTGACGGGACCGGCAAATATAACATGAAACGATGTGAAAAATCAAACCTGTGGATTGAGTTTCTCGGATTTCGATTCGAGTTTATTCAATGCTGCCAGATAAGCCTTGGTCGAAGCGACCACGATATCCGGATCGGCACCAACGCCGTTAACAATCCGACCAGCTTTCGACAGACGCATCGTCACCTCGCCTTGCGACTGGGTGCCGGTGGTGATGGCATTGACTGAAAAGAGCAGCAATTCAGCACCGCTGGCGACTTTCGATTCGATCGCGTTGACAATCGCATCAACCGGACCATTGCCACTGCCTTCGCAATGGACTTCGCTACCCTGATTCGAAAACACCACTTTCGCGTGCGGCATTTCACCGGTTTCCGAGTGCTGGGCCAAGGAAACGAAATGATAGGCTTCCTTATCATTGGCTTGCTCTTCATCCGACACCAAGGCCAGGATATCTTCATCGAAAATGTCGGATTTGCGATCAGCCAGCTCTTTAAAACGCGCAAACGCGGCATTGACTTCGGTTTCCGACTCTAAAGTGATGCCAAGTTCGTCGAGACGCTGTTTGAAGGCATTGCGACCCGATAATTTGCCGAGCACAATTTTATTCGCGCTCCAGCCGACATCTTCGGCACGCATGATTTCATAGGTGTCACGGGCCTTCAAGACACCATCTTGATGGATGCCGGAAGCGTGGGCGAAGGCATTGGCACCGACCACAGCTTTGTTCGGTTGTACCGCAAAGCCGGTGATTTGCGACACCAATTTCGAGGCTGGCACGATTTGCGTGGCATCGATACCGAGTTCGAGATTGTAGTAATCTTTCCGGGTACGGATAGCCATGACGATTTCTTCGAGCGCGGTATTACCGGCCCGCTCGCCCAAACCATTAATGGTGCACTCGACCTGACGTGCGCCACCGATCATCACACCGGCCAAGGAATTGGCGACACCCATGCCGAGATCGTTATGGCAATGTACCGACCAAATTGCTTGGTCCGAATTCGGGATGCGCTCGCGCAGAGTTTTCAGCATGTGACCATACAATTCAGGCACGCCATAACCGACGGTATCGGCGAAATTGATCGTGGTCGCGCCTTCTTTGATGACGGCTTCAATCACGCGGCAAAGGAAATCCATTTCCGAGCGACTGCCATCTTCCGGGCTGAATTCGACATCATCGGTAAAATTACGCGCATAGCGGACCGCTTGGATCGCTTGCTCAAGCACTTGATCCGGGCTCATGCGCAGCTTTTTCTCCATGTGCAAGGGCGAGGTCGCGATGAAGGTATGAATCCGCTTACGCTGGGCGCTGGCGAGTGCTTCAGCCGCGCGCGCGATATCGCGATCATTGGCGCGCGACAGCGAGCAGATGATGGAATCTTTGATGGTCGAGGAAATCGCCTTGATCGACTCGAAATCGCCTTGGGAAGCGGCAGCAAAACCGGCTTCGATGACATCGACTTTCAGTCGTTCGAGCTGCTTGGCGATACGGATTTTTTCATCCTTGGTCATCGATGCGCCAGGGGATTGCTCGCCATCACGCAAAGTGGTGTCGAATATGATGAGTTTGTCTGCCATGATTTCTCCTGAAAATGATGCGAAATGTAAGTCGTTACTGAATTTTGGCTATTCTCGGCCCCATCCTTGCAGCGCGCACAGGGATAAGCAGGGACTCGAATTGGGGGGGTATGAGGGTGTGCGCGTTACCGCACTAGAATGAATGCCGATAGCGATAGCAGACGCGTGGCGCCGACTAAAGGGGATGCTGCAATGATCGCTATAGGAAAGTTCATGTGAAAGACTATAAGCGCGAAAACAAAAAAGTGCAAGAATTTAGAGCAGGCAAAACCTAATTAAATCAGGCTGGAAATTAAAAAAGCCACAATGCTGGGGCTGCATTGTGGCTTTAAGGAAAGAATGCCGAATTTTATTTCTCGTCGCCATGTTCGACGCTGGTCTGGATGATGCTGATCGGACGGCCCTTGCGCCAGCGCCATAACAGCACGGCATAACCCGACAAACCATACAAAACAAACAAACCGAACAACACCTTTGGTGGATCGCTGACGACCACCACATAAATGAGTAAGATCAGCAAAGGTGCCATGAATGGCACCGAACGCTTGAGGTTAACATCTTTAAAACTGTAAAACGGCACATTGGTCACCATGGTCAAACCGGCGAACAAGGTGATGCTCCAAGCATACCAGTGCAACTCGGCACCAGAAAAATGCAAGTCATTCATCAGCAAGATGAAGCCGGCCACCAAGGCTGCTGCTGCTGGGCTGGGCAAACCTTGAAAATAACGCTTGTCGACCACGCTGATATTGGTATTGAAGCGCGCCAGCCGCAGCGCCGCCCCGGCACAGTAAACGAAAGCGGCCAGCCAGCCCAGCTTATCCATGCCGCGCAAAGACCATTCGTAAGCCACCAAGGCTGGTGCCGCGCCGAACGAGATCATGTCGGACAAACTGTCGTACTGCGCCCCGAATTCACTTTGGGTATTGGTCATGCGCGCGACCCGACCATCGAGGCTGTCGAGTATCATAGCGATGAAAATCGCCACGCTGGCCTTGTCAAAACGCTGATCCATCGCCATCACGATAGCGTAAAAACCGCAGAACAAGGCGGCAGTGGTAAACGCATTGGGCAACAGATAAATGCCGCGGCCGCGTTTGACGCGCTCAAGCGAGCCGCTGAGGCCTTCGCCTTCGCCGCGTTGCTGGGCCTTGCGCACGCCTTTTGGAAAGAGCTTGAAACTACCCTTGGGTTTACGTCGATTAAAAGATGGCATGCTTGTCTGAGATGAGAAAAACCGCCCGCGCGTGGCGGGCAAGGACCTGCTGTTGTTGGCGTCAGTATAACCGCGTTTGCCAGTCAGGAAAACCGACAAAATCATCCGCCCCGGCTATTTGATGATTATTTTACCGGCCACCCGTATCGACAGTTGCGTCGTACCCGGCTCAAAACTGGTCTCGGCCACGGCATCACTTTCCATACGACTGGCCTTCAACATACGCGGCGCGGCGACGGCATAGGTTTGCATTTCATTGGCTGCGCCATCAAAGGAGAGTGAGGTGATCTGCACATCTTCGATTTTCTTGCCCATGGCGGCCGTTACCATGCGCAGTTTTTCGGTAAAATTACGATAGCCGGCGGCGATACGCTCAGCTTCGAGACGCGTAGTGGCCGCCTCCGACAAACCGAAGCTGATACCATTCAAGGCCAGCACTTTCTGCGCCGCCGCCGCGGTGGCCGGCAATTGCTGCAGCTTGGTGGTTTTCAATTCCAGATACTGCCCACTGCGCCAGCCAATCTGCTGCGGCTTACGGGCGGCACCGACGGCACCCGGCGGCACCTCGGCATACACCGGGTAGCTGTAATAAGCGCGGGTACTGTATTGCCCTTGCGGATCTTCGCGTTTCAGAATTTCCGTGCCCAGTTTCATCTTCTGGTTGACCCGCGAGGCTGCCACAGCTTTGTCTTTATCTTGTTCTTCTACCAAGAAGGTGACGATGGCCTGATCGTTTTCGGCGCGGATATCGGCGCTGCCGGCCAGACTCAGCTCGGCACCGCTCAGGCTTTGTGCCAGCACGGGCATGCTGCAGGCGAGTGCAACACAAGTGAAGACGATTTTTTTCATAATTGTTTTCCTTAAAAAATGCCAACAGGCGTCGTTGAGACCGGCGGCACAGGAAAAAGTTGCGAACCGTTCAAGCCAAGCTGATGCGATTGCGCCCGCTCTGCTTGGAAATATACATGGCGGCATCGGCGACATCAAATAATTCATCGGCATCGGTGCTCGCTTCGAGATCGGCTACCCCACCCGAAAAACTGACCGAGAATTCCACCTCTTCTGCATGTTGGCGGATGTTGGCAAACGCCAGCCGCACCTGCTCGAGCACGCGCCGCGCGGTGCTGGCGGTAGTGTCGGGGAAAATGATGGCGAATTCTTCGCCGCCGTAACGACCGACAATATCGCTGCGGCGCAAGCGTTGACGCAACAGGCGCGCCAGCGTGCGCAGCACTTGATCCCCGGTAGCATGCCCATAGTTATCGTTGACTTGTTTAAAATTATCAAGATCGATCATGGCCAGTGCTAAGTGCGCACCATTGCGCCCGGCTTGCAGAATTTCCGAGGCCAATTGTTCTTTGATGGCGGTATGGTTGTACAAACCCGTCAAGCCATCGCGCATGATCAGCGCACGCAAGGAACGATAGCGTTCGGCCCGCGTCGAGAGTGAAGAAATCAGGTATTCCGGTGCCACCGGCTTGGTGATGAAATCATCGGCACCGGCACGCACGGCCAGCAATTGCTCACCGAGATCGGCTTCGCTCGATAAAAATACGATGGGCACATCGACATACGAATTATCTTGGCGTATCAAGTGCGAAAGTTCGACGCCACTACAGACCGGCATATACACATCAAGCAGCAAGAGTTCCGGACGAAATTCGGTCATCACACCGAGTATCTGGGTAGGATCATTGAGCAGACGGACATTCATGCCGGCATCACGCAAGATCGCCCCATAAAATTTCGAGGTAACGGTATCATCGTCGACGATCAGAATTCGGTAACCATTGCTGACATCACGCTGCAGTATCGCATCGATGCGTTCGGTCAGCGTCACCACATCAACGGGCTTGGTGAAATAGCCGTCGCCTCTGGCGCGCACCGCCAACAGCCGCGATTCGAAACTACTCGATTTGGATACGAAGATGGTCGGTATGCGCAAACGCTGCAGTTGTTCTATTTTTTGAATTTCTTCAGCACCGGCCAAGCGCCCTTCGGGGAAAATCAGCTCGATAACGATGACATCGGGGCGGCGCGTCGCCACGGCCAGCGCCAAGTCTTTGAGCAAGGCGATGCGCACGACTTCGTAACCGAAATGTTCGAGTTGTACCGTGATCGCCTGCTGCTGGCAACTGTCTTCATCGACCAAATAGATCAGGCGCGCCGAATCAGCCTCCAGCGTTTCCTCGGCATGACTGCGCGGTAGCTCTGCACTGTCATGCGCCGGTGTTTTGAGCGCTTCCAGCGCGGTTTGAAAATACTGCTTCATTTGCGCCGCAAAGGCCAACAGTTCACCGTGACTGGCCACGACTTGATCCAACCATGGTTTCATCTGTGACTCGAACACGCGCGCCTGCGCGCCGATGGCATCAAAGCCGAAAGTACCGGCGGAACCGGCCATCGTGTGTAAATGGCGGTGCAACACCACCAAGGCATCGCGGTTGCTACGATCGGCAATGTAAAGCTGCATGGCAGCAGAAATTTCTTCGAATTTAGACGGTAATTTCTGAACGAAAACGAGCTCAAGCGCGCGTAATTTTTCTTGCAAGCTGTCGATTTTTTCCGTCATTTACGCTCTTTCTTGCCATAACTTTAACACCTGAGCCGATAATTCCATGGGGTCGAAGGGTTTGGCGATGACGCCGATTGCGCCTAGGGATTTGTACAATTCCACTTCTGATGACTGTACTTTAGCAGTCATGAATACCACTGGGGTATTGCTGGTAGCAACAATGTTGCGCAATTCCAACAACGTGGTCGGGCCGTCCATATTCGGCATCATCACATCAAGCAGGAGTAAATCGGGACGGCAGTTGCCATGCACTTCGGCCAGCGCAGCGGCACCGGAACTGCAAATTGTCAGGCTGAACCCGCCGACGACTTCGAGCGCGATCTGCGCTACCGTTTGAATATCAGGATCGTCTTCGACATACAAAATATGCTTGAGGCTTGCAGATACCATGGAAACTCCTTATGCGAAAACGGCTGACTCGTTGAGTCAAGCATAAATCAAGATGGCAGGCATCACAATCAGATTCCTTGCGCAGTCTTGATATTGAATGAATATGGCGGCAGCGCCGCCTATTTGATCTCGAAATCGACCCGATTCGGCTGGCCGTGGTCGCTGATGCCATCGGCACTCAGTTTCGGTGCGATCAAGAATAAGCGTTCGCGCTCGATATGCTTGACCTGCTCGAGATAATCACGCACGCCATCGGCGCGTTTCTGCGCCAGCACGCGTAAGTCTTCGGCCGATACGCTGAGGTTTTTCAACAGCAGCTGTTCGGCTTCGGCGGTCGGCAAGCTGCGCGCTATACCCAAGACATTGCGCGGCTTGTCGAACTTGGCGGCGCGGTACAGCAGTTCTATATATTTACTGCGTTCGCTGTCTTCGAGCGTCAATTGTTCGGCTTTGATGCTGCGATCTTTCTGATGCATATCGCGCCATTTTTGCTCACGCAATTGACTGTCCAACAAATTGCGCCGCACGCCCTCGGTGTCGCTGGCGGGATCAACGCGGCCGATGATATCGAGCTTGAGGCCGCTGCGCTGCGTCAGTGCCTGGGCCAGATTGCCGAGTTTTTCCGTAGCCGCCGCGGCCAAGATGGACTGCCCCGGTTGAAATTCGATGTAAGCGAGTTCCGCACCACCGCCGAACATCGAACCGAGTAAAGAAAACGGTGAGGTGACGGCTTTGGTGATGACATTGACCAAGACTTTGAAGATGATGCCACCGACTGAAAACTGCGGATCCGATAAAGTACCGCTGATCGGCAGGTTGATCGCGATGCGCCCCTCATTATCGCGCAGCAAGGCGATCGCCAAGGTCAATGGTAATTTGGTCGCGGTTGGGCTATCGATACGCTCACCGAAAGTCAGTTGATCGAGATTGACCGAATTATTGGCATTGAGTTGGCCCTTCTCGATATGGTAGCTGACTTGCATAGACAGCTTGCCTTTTTCTATCGCATAACCGGCATACTTGGCCGCATACGGCGTCAAACGAGTCAGCTCCAAACCATTGGCACTGCCGGTGATGTCGATAAAAATCGGTGCCGACAGCGGATTAATGGCACCGGCAATCAGCAAGGGCGCGTCATCATCTACTTTGCCATGCAACTCCACATCGGCAGCTTGCGGATTGTCCGAGGCGATCAAGCCGATGTTACCGCTGAGATTGGTGAGATTGGCGCGGTAATTCGGTTTAATGAAATGATCGGTGAAGTTGATATTCCCGCCGAGCAGCGCGGTTTGGGCGATGCGGATGATGGCCGGTGCCGACGCTGGTGCCGACGTGGGCGCTGCTGCGCTGCTCAAAGCCGGCTGCGGGACAATGATATTTTCTAAATTCAAGCGCCCTTTATCAGACAAGATAACGCGGGCAAAAAAGTCATTCAAGGCCAATTTTTTTACACTTACCAGCGGCGCTGCCGCACCGAAACGCGCATGCACACCATCGAGGAGAATACCCTTCCACTCGAGGAAATCGTCATCGCTGCCAGGTTCAAACATGCGGAAGTCGTTCAAACTGAGGGCACCGTCGTAGCCGATTTCCGGTGTGGCTTGTAACAGCTTGCGCACTGTGAGCTGGCCTTTGGCATTGGCATCACCCTTATTCAATTCGACATTCAAATATTGGGAAAAATACGGATACAAAGCAGCTACCGGTAAGCTTTGTGCATCGATGGCAACATCGAGCGCCTGCCAGGCGCTGCCGAGCTGGCCCTTGAGATTAAACTTACCCTTGCGATTGAGCTGAGATTGCAAGCTGAATTGGGTCGCGCTCGAGGCATCGCTGCTGATGCCCGTCAATTGCAATCCGATCGCCTCGGCGCTCAGCGCCACCTGCGGCTGCACCGCATGGTCGGTAAAACGAATTTTCCCATCTTGCACAGAAAAACCGGCCAACATGACTTTCCAGGCCGGACTGGCAGGCGCAGTAGTGGCGGCCGACTTGCTGGCAGCCGGCGCTAACCAGTTCAGCATGCCCAAACGAGCTTGGGCATCGCGTTGTACATCGAGCTGCAAACCATTGACGGCCAATTTTTCCATCGTCACGCTGCGGGCACTGCTGTCAAGCGCCAAACCATCGAGCGCCAAGCTGGACCAGGCCAGACTGCCGTCGGCCGGTTTGCCTTGTACGCGCAATTTCTCCAGTTGCAAGGATAAAGCTTTGAGAGATAGATTCTGCTCATGCACGGCCAACTCAGTGCTGGCGTTGAGTACCCCACTGACTTGCGCGTGCAGGACAGGAGCGAGAAAACTCTGGTACGAAGCCAAAGCGATTTGTTTGAGTACCAGTTTGCCATCCAGACTGCCAGCATGCGGGGCAAACTGGCCACTGAATTCGAGCTGCCCGGCATCGCCGCTGGCCAAGCTCAGTTCGATACGTGCCGGTGCCGCCGTAGCGGCGCTGGCCAGCCCCTGCAGGTGCAGCGATATGTTTTGCAATTCGACTTGTTGCTGCGGTTGAGCATGCACATCGTCGCTGAAGTGTAATTGACCATCGGCGATGACGAGATCCTGCAGTTTTAGATTTGCTAAGGCCGACGGACTGGCCGATGGGCTGGTCGGTGCAGGCTTGGCGCTGCTGGCAGGAGCAAGGCTAGCCCAATTAAGGCCGGCTTTTCGACTGATCGCTAACCACACTTGCGGAGATTGCAACTGCAGCCGATTGAGTTCGAGCGCAGAAGTGAGTAAGTCAAGTGATTTGATATCGGCGCGTAATTCAGCCACTTGCAGCAAGGGTGAAGCATGCAAATCATTGAGCAGCACATCTTGCAAGCGCACCGCGCCGCGCAGCACTATATGGGCTGGCTTGGCGCGACTGAAGACCAAATCAAGCTGGGTACTGAGGACGGCGCGACGTATTTCCAGCGGCAAGCTGATCGGTAGATAGCCAACAAATTGCGCCAGATCAAGCTTTTTCAGATCGATGGCGAGACGGGTTTCCAAGCTGCTGGCAAACGGTGTGCTTCTGGCATTCATAGCAAAGCCGGCACCGTTGATACGGGCCGACAATTTCGGTTCCACCACGCTGTTGATCGCCTTGGGGAAATTCGAAATGAAAGGCAAGCCCAGCTCCAGCTCGCTCACGCGAAATTGCTTGTCGAGTACATGGTCATCGAGTTCAACACTGCCGCCATGCAGCTCAATGTTGGCGATGGCGAAGCGCAGCGGTGCGCCGCTGCTCGGTGTGGCCGCCAGTTTATCCAGAATGTCGCTGAGATTGTAGCGGCCATGGGTATCGAGTCGTTGCAGATGCAGCGACGGTTTGCTCAGTTGAAATTCCTCAACCACCAGCGCTTGGTGAAACAAGGAACTCAGGGACAGATTGAGTAACACGCTCTGCGCCGAAAACATCAGGGTTTTCGCATCGGCTTCATACAGGCGCACACCATCGATACGTAAAGTTAATTGCAGCGGGGAAAAATTGAGGGTATCAAGTTCTAATTTACGGCCGATTTGCTGTTGCGTTTGTTCAATCGCAATCCGTTTCACATAGCCAGGTAAAAAAGCCCAACTCAGCACTGCCGATAGCAAAAAAAGTACAGCGACACCAATTAGCCAAGGCTTTAAGCGCGGCACAGCGCGGAGCAGAACAGGGAAGGGATTTGTCACGGGCAACCTCGGCATGTGTGCGACTTTCAGGCAGATACGAGCATTGTGCAGCTTGCTGGAAGGCGCAATCGGCGTCGGCATCAAGGCCGCGACACCTTGCCGTATCTATAATTCTTTACATTATACGTCCTGATAGCAAATTGCAAAAATAAACCCCCGCACCTTGAGGTAAACAATTGCAAAAAATATATTACGTATTAGCTACACATCATTGCTCACTGGCTGCGCCTTCCCAGCCACAATGTTTCCCGCGAATACAGTACACAAGGGCCCGGGGCCAGCAATCCGGTAAGCCAAGTCGGCCGGCCGTTCAATTTGCCACAAACCGAAATCGGCGGCCCGACCGACAACCAAGCTGCCGCACTCAGCGGCCAAGCCCAGCGCACGCGCCGCATGACACGTGACGCCTTGCAAAGCTTCCAATGGTGTCATGCGAAACAGCGTGCATGCCATATTCATACTCAAAAGCAAGGAAGTCAGCGGTGCCGTGCCGGGATTGCAATCGGTCGCCAAGGCTATCGGCACGCCGGCTGCGCGCAAACCCTGCAGCGGTGGCAATTGCGTTTCACGCAGGAAGTAATATGCACCGGGTAACAACACGGCCACCGTGCCGTACTCGGCCATCGCGGCAATTCCTGCCGGCGACAAATATTCGAGATGATCGGCCGATAAGCCACGATACCGAGCGGTCAAGGCCGCCCCGCCCTGATCCGATAATTGCTCGGCATGCAATTTGACTGGCAAACCATGCGCCTGCGCCGCTTGAAATACCCGTTCGGTCTGCCCCGGGGTGAAGCCTATGTGCTCACAAAATGCATCGACGGCATCAAGCAAACCATCGGCCACCAAGGCTGGCAGCATGACATCACAGACCAGATCGATGTAGGCATCGGCGCGCCCCAGATACTCCGGTGGCAGCGCGTGCGCACCGAGAAAGCTGGTTTTCACACGCACCGGGAAATCACGGCCGATGCGGCGCGCCACGCGCAAGATCCGCGCTTCGGTCGCCACATCGAGACCGTAACCGGATTTGATTTCCAGCGTAGTCATGCCCTGTTCCAGCATGGCATGCAGACGCGGCAAACTGGCCGCCAACAATTGCTCTTCACTGGCGGCACGGGTGGCGCGCACGGTAGCCAGAATGCCGCCGCCCTGACGGGCGATGTCGGCATAACTGACGCCATTGAGGCGCGCCTCAAATTCATCGCTGCGGTTACCGGCATACACGAGATGGGTATGACAGTCGATCAAGCCCGGTAACAGCCAGGCACCGCCGCCTTCATACTGCGTAGTGGCGCGGCAGTGCGCGGGTAAATCACTGTGCTGGCCGATCCAAGCGAGCTGTCCATCCTGTACAGCCACGGCGGCGTCGCGCACCACACCATAGCCATCGACCATCGTGGCGACATGCAGATTAGTCCACAGACTGTCCCAATGCGGCATCAGCTTTCTCCTTGCTTGAAAAAATGTAATCGTATCAGCCAAGCTTGCGCCGTTTGCGCGACCTGACAGCGCTGTTTCAAGCCCGCTGCGGATGGCGTCAACAGGCAGACATCGCCGCTACTGAGCGAGCACTCAGCCGGCTCGCTGGCCGCTAAGAGCAGCTCGCCGGATACGCAATAGAGCAACAGCTGCTCGGCCGCTGTCGCCGCCAGCACATGCTCACCGACAGCTAGCCTGTGCAACTGATGCACGCAGTGGCTGCGCCTGGTCATGATATTGAGATCGACCACGGCAGACTCCAGCAAGTGCGCATGCACGGCGCGTTCACCGGCAAAAACATGTGGCGCACCGCCGACCCGCATGCTCGTGGCAGTGCTGTCGTCCTGCAAAACCAAGCCATCGCCGGACAAGAGCGCCAAGCTGCGATCAATACCAGGAAAAAACGAAAATGGCCCGTCACGGCAGATCTCGGCCCGACTCAAACGCCAAACAAAATCGTCGAGCCCGGCCCCGGCCGGGAATACCGCCAACTCGGTCGTACTGCCGCCGCCGTTTTTCCAAGGCATGGGGAGACTATCATGGGATTTCCATACCTGCATGAGCGCTGCGCCTTAAGCCAGATACAGACGTTGATACAGCGACTGACAAGCAGCACTGACCTGCCCGGCCATCACCAAGCCTTTCGCGGCTTCGATATCGGGTGCAAAAAAGCGGTCTTTATCGTAAAACGCCACTTTCGCGCGCAGTAATTTTTGCACTTGCACCAGCATTGCCGAGGTCTGCAAAGGCGCATGGAAATCGATGCCTTGAACGGCTGCCAGTAATTCTATCCCGATGATGGTGCCGGTATTGTGCGCCATTTCGTGCAGACGGCGCGCCCCGAAGGTCGCCATACTGACATGGTCTTCCTGATTGGCCGAAGTTGGAATCGTGTCGACGCTGGCTGGGTGGGCGTGCGATTTATTTTCTGAAGCCAGTGCCGCCGCCGTCACATGCGCAATCATGAAGCCGGAGTTAAGGCCCGAAGACGGCACCAAAAACGGCGGCAAACCGGAAATCGAGGCATCGATCAACAAGGCGATACGGCGCTCGGCGATCGAACCGATTTCGGCAATGGCCAAGGCCAAGCTATCGGCGGCAAACGCAACCGGTTCGGCGTGAAAATTCCCACCCGAAATCACTTCGCCAGTCTCGACGAACACCAGCGGGTTATCGGTGACGGCATTGGCTTCAATGAGCAAAGTACGCGCCGCATTATTGATGAGATCAAGACAAGCCCCCATGACTTGCGGTTGACAGCGCAAGCAATAGGGATCTTGCACCCGTTCGTCATTGACTAAATGTGAGCGCCGAATTTCACTGTCCGCCAGCAGGGTACGATAAATTTCCGCGGTAGCGATCTGCCCCGGCTGACCACGGCTGGCGTGAATGCGCGAATCGAACGGCGCGTCGCTGCCTTTGGCCGCGTCGACCGACAAAGCGCCGGTAATGGTAGCGGCTTCGAGCAAGCGCTCGGCCAAAAACAAGCCGTTCAGCGCCAGCGCGGTCGACACCTGCGTGCCATTGATCAGCGCCAGCCCTTCTTTCGCTGCCAACACCACCGGTGCGATACCGGCCGCAGCCAGCGCCGCAGCGGCCGGCAGCAAGCTGCCATTCACCCGCACCATACCCTCGCCCATCAAGGCCAAGCTCATGTGCGAGAGCGGGGCCAAATCGCCGGAAGCGCCGACCGAGCCTTTGACCGGAATAGCCGGCATGATGCCGGCATTGAACAAGGCAATCATGCTGTCGATGACACTGGCACGGATGCCGGAATAGCCGCGCGCCAGGCTGGCGATTTTCATCAGCAAAATCAAACGACAAACATCGTCGGCAATCAACTCACCGGAGCCAACCGAATGCGAGAGAATTAAATTCCGCTGTAACAGCTCGAGTTGTTCGTCAGGAATGCGGGTTTTGGCCAGCTTGCCAAAGCCGGTATTAATACCGTAGGCAGCCTCGCCCTTGGCAACGATGCGGGCAATCGTGGCAGCGGCGGCATCGATGGCCGGATACGCCTCGGCGGCCAATTGCAAGGGGGCGGCGCGCTGCCAAACCGCGCGTAAATCGGCCAAACTCAAGCGGCCTGCTTGGATGGTGAAAGTCGGATTAATCGTGTTATTTGTATCGTTCATAAAAAACCTGTTCTGGGTAGCGGTAAGTGGTAGCTGCCGTGCTTATTTCAACATTGGTAACTGCAAGCCGGCACGCCGGGCGCACGCCTGTGCCTGCGGATAGCCGGCATCAGCATGACGCATCACACCCGAGCCACAATCATTGACCAACACCCGTGCCAGCCGCTTATCGGCGGCAGCACTGCCATCGGCCACGATGACCATACCGGAATGCTGCGAATAGCCCATACCAACGCCGCCGCCATGGTGCAGCGAAACCCAGCTGGCACCGCCGGCGGTATTGAGCATGGCATTGAGCAAGGGCCAATCGGACACGGCATCGGTACCATCCATCATCGCTTCGGTTTCGCGATTCGGGCTCGCCACCGAACCGGTATCGAGATGGTCGCGGCCGATCACGATCGGTGCACTGAGTTCGCCCGTGCGTACCATTTCATTGAACGCCAGACCAGCTAAATGACGCTCACCCAAACCCAGCCAGCATATACGCGCCGGCAAACCTTGGAAGGCAATCCGCTCGGCTGCCATATCCAACCACTTGTGCACGCCTGTATTTTCCGGAAACAATTGTTTGATTTTGGCATCGGTCTTGCGGATATCCTCAGGATCACCCGACAGCGCCACCCAACGGAACGGCCCCTTGCCATCACAGAACAGCGGCCGAATATAGGCCGGCACAAAGCCGGGGAAATCGAAGGCTTGCGTCAGACCGTGATCGAACGCGACTTGGCGAATATTATTGCCGTAATCAACGGTAGGAATGCCCAGCGCATGAAAATCCAGCATCGCTTGCACATGCACAGTACACGACTGCGCGGCGGCGGCGGTCAGTTCGGCATGCCGCGCCGGATCCGGCTGCGCCGCCTTCCATTGCGCCACCGTCCAGCCAGCCGGCAGATAACCATTGATCAAATCGTGCGCCGAGGTTTGGTCGGTCACCATATCGGGCCGCAGGCCACCGGCTTGGGCGCGCCTTACCAGTTCGGGTAAAATCTCGGCGGCATTGCCGAGCAAAGCAATCGAGATCGCTTCCCGCCGTTCGCAGTGGTAGGCCACCAGCGCCAGCGCCTCATCGAGATCGGCCGCCTGTTTGTCGACATACCGGGTACGCAGACGGAAATCGATGCTGGCTTGCTGACATTCGATATTGAGCGATACGGCACCGGCGAAACTGGCGGCCAGCGGCTGCGCGCCACCCATGCCACCAAGACCGGCGGTGAGTATCCAGCGCCCGCCCCAATCGCCCTGATAATGCTGACGCCCGGCTTCGGCAAAGGTTTCGTAGGTACCTTGAACGATGCCCTGGGTGCCGATGTAAATCCAACTGCCAGCCGTCATTTGACCGTACATGAACAAACCCTTGCGATCGAGTTCATTGAAGTGTTCCCAATTGGCCCACTTCGGTACCAGATTCGAATTGGCGATGAGGATGCGCGGCGCATCGGCATGGGTTTGAAAAATCCCGACCGGCTTGCCCGATTGGATCAGCAGGGTTTCGTCTTCTTCCAAGTCTTTGAGCGAAGCCAGAATCTGATCATAGCAAGCCCAATCGCGCGCCGCGCGGCCGATACCACCATACACCACCAGATGCTGAGGATTTTCCGCCACCGCCGGATCCAAATTATTCTGCAGCATGCGGTAAGCGGCTTCGGCGACCCAGGTCTTACACACTTTTTCGGCACCGTGTGGAGCGTGGATAACGCGACTGGCGTCCCAGCGAGGATCATTGTCTAAGGCGTGCGGCATGCGGAGTCTCCCGGTCTTGATGAAATTAGAATTGGACGGCATGACAACAAGCGTCCGGCTTTTTCTGAAGTGTAAGTTGTATATACAACTTTTGCAAGCGGATTTTTAGTGCAACTAATGCGACAATAGGGCAAATTCATCAGCAGGAATCCCGTGTTAAAAAAACCAACCCCCGCGCCGGCGTTTCAAACCATCAAAGACTATCTGTTACGCGAAATCCAAGCCGGCACCTGGAAAGAAGGTGCGGCCATTCCTTCCGAAGCCATGTTGGCCGAACAATTCCAAGTCTCGCGCATGACCGTCAACCGCGCCGTGCGCGAACTGAGCAGCGAACAAATCTTGCAACGTATTCAAGGTTCCGGCACCTATGTCGCGCAGCAAAAGTACCAAGCCACGCTGGTCGAAATCAAAAGCATCGCCGATGAAATTCGCTCGCGCGGCCACCGCCACCGCAGCGAACTGCACGAATTGAAAGAAAAACCGGCCAATGAGCAACTTGCCTTGGAATTTCAGGTCAAAGCCGGACACGCCCTGTATCACTCGGTGATTGTGCACTTTGAAAACGATCTGGCGATACAAGTGGAAGACCGTTGGGTCAATTCGACGGTCACACCGTTTTATCTGCAGCAAGATTTTACGCGTATGACACCGAATGAATACTTGGTGGCAGTGGCACCGTTGCAAGGAGTCGACTACCGAATCGAGGCATTGTTGCCACCAAAACAGATCGCCGCCATGTTGCATATCTCTGCCAAGGAAGCCTGCTTGGTATTGCACCGTAAAACGCGTTCCCAAGGTAAAATTGCCAGCATTGTCACGATGTGGCATCCGGGGCAACATTACCAATTTGCCGGCAGTTTTTAATCAGCGAGCACTGACTCACCCTATAAGGAAGCAATATGGCCAAAAAAATTGAGCTCGATCCCGACGAAGAAGCCTTGATCGCTTGGTGTATCGAAGTCGAAGCCTTGCTCGTCGCCGGCGGTGCCAGCGTCGCCCAAGCGCAAGATCACATTGAAGAAGAGATAGAATGGTTCACCGATTTGTTTTTTGACGGTTTGAGTCCGCAACAAGCCGCCGCCGAAGCGCTGGCCTGAAGTTCAGCTTACTCAACCAGACACAGCGCCCGATACCACCGACCGGCGGCATCGGCGCTTGTCAAACTTTTGCATCAACCTTGGTACTGACTCAATGATGTGTCGTCGCTTTTTATTGTTACTCCCCGTTTTACTCATGCTGGCTGCCTGTTCGACCAATAACTCCTCAAAATTGCAGCATGAAGAATTCGGCCAAACCAATGTATTCACACGCAGTTTTGCCGGCACCGATCAAAGCGCTTGCGAAGCGGCACGGCGCGCCCTGCTCAGCCAAGGCTATGTGATTAATGATTGGCAAAAAACCTTAATCAAAGGCCGCCGCAAATACCAGCACGATGCCGATGTGCATTCCGAAATCGAATTCAATGTCGTTTGCGTGGCCGATAGCAAAGGTAGCAACAGCACGACTGTTTTTGCCAATGCCATACGCGACCGCTACTCGCTCAAAAAGAGCAATAATTCCGCCAGCATCGGCGTCTCAGCGATCGGCTCGGTCTCGCTGCCCTTCGGTTCCACCGATGATGCTTTAGTCAAAGTTGCCAGTGAAACGATACCGACCGGTCAATTTTACAATCAATTTTTTGACTTGCTCGATCGCTACTTAGACAGCACACGCTACCCGAATGAAAGCGACACCGACAAGAAAGATATGCTGCTGCCAGAAAATCTCGGCCCCACCCCGAGCCCCCCACCGGAACTGAAAACCCCGGCCCCGCATGAGGCAAATTGAATATGTTTGATAAAGCCAGGCAAACCGATGACCTCGCGCGACTGCAGAGTTTCAAAATGCCATACGGAAAATATCAAGGCCGCGTCATCGCCGATTTGCCCGGCCACTATCTGGGCTGGTTCGCACGCGAAGGTTTCCCTAACGGCGAAATTGGCCGACTGTTGGCCCTGATGTATGAAATCGATCACAATGATTTGCGATCGCTGTTGCTGCCTTTGCGGGCTGGTGAAGGCTTGGTAGCGCCGCGTTGAGTGGGGGATGCCCTCGGTGTCAGGATAGTTGCTAAGTTGCATTCACTCTTACTGATATTACAATCCGGCCACAAAAATCGGGAAAGCGAAGGAAAACATGAAGGTCGGCATACTGCTGCTGGTCGCACTGTTGTAGCACGGCTCCGTACAGGCAGACCAACATACTCTGGCAGGCTGGCAAGATGGCGCAACTACCCGCCTCAAAGCACTTGCTCTGCTACAAACCCTCAACGTCACCCTGCTCAGCAACCCGAGCGCTACCGTCACCCTGCAAAACTGGTGTGCGGACCATAAGATGGCTGGCGCCCCCCGCATCCGGGCCCTACGCGATCAGACTACCCACAAGCCCACCGATGCAGCCATCCGCGTGCTGCTCAAGATCGATGCGGATGAACCGGTGGACTATCGCCGAGTGCGGCTTGCCTGCGGTGATGAATGTGACATGAACTGACAGGGCGAGGACGAACGGCTGTGTTGAGCGACCGACAGAAATTGATCGTGCCGATTCGTGTCGCGTGCGACCAAGGTGCGCGCTTGTTTGAAGCTTGCGAGGTCGCGCACATATCCCTATCTCAGTATCCGTCTCGTTAATCTGTAGGCCACCAATCGATTCCATACCAGAATTGACAAAACAATCCTCGCGATACGCAAAAACTTGTCTGTTTGTGGCGGCTTGCCGGGGTGTAGACATCCCAAAAATGGCGTGAATTAACACACTGTCTCGCACGATTGACATAGCATATTCTGGCACATACAATTTTGCATATACATTGAAGAGTAATACCATGCCTACCCTGTCGATACCATCGAGGCCCAAGGAGGCCAAGCTGTTTCGCAACAACCGCAGCCAAGCGGTGCGAATTCCCGTAGAGTTCGAGTTACCGGGGGATCGTGTAATGATCCACCGCGAAGGTAGCAAACTCATCATCGAACCGGTGACACGACCAACAAACATCGTCGAACTGCTGGCCGAGTGGAGGAAGGAAGTGCCGCTTGGACCAGACGATCAGTTCCCGACCATTGAGGACATGCCCACCCAGCCTGAGGACATATTTTGAGTGCTTATCTGCTGGACACGAACATCATCAGCGATATGATACGCCACTCGGACGGACCTGCCGCACGTCACATTGAGCAGGTCGGACCGAAGCAGATTTGGTATGCGAGACATGTATCAATCCTGCCGCCGTAATAGTTGGAAAATGCCGAAATCGGCAACTTACCAACTATCCTGACACAGAGGGGATCTGCTGATCGCAGCACAAGCGTGTGCGCTCGGCCTGACACTCGTGACGGACAACACGCGCGAATTCAGCCGCATCCGTGGTCTTAAGGTAGAAAACTGGCTGGAAAGGTAATCAATTTTCAGGTAACGGGCCGGAGAGATCCCTCTGTGATGAAAGTATGCCGGAATTGGTGATCGGCTTGGCGAACTATTTTATGTTCTACAACGCTGAACGTAAACATCAATCATTGGGTTATCAAACACCAGAAACGGTGTATAGCTCAGGCGTGGGCGGCGGTGCCAAGATCGTAAACAAATTTGGTACTGAACTGCCTGATTCAAAAATGCTAGAAAAGAAAAGCACGGTAATGATGTAGTGCGAATAACGGGGCAGCGCCGCGCAGCTGTGGCAGAAACAGGCACTATCTTAAACTCTTTGAATAATTGTCTGGACTTAGGGGGCCACTTTACCATCTATTTTTCGATAATATGCTCCGCCACCTTGAGACCAGTATGCCTCCCCGGCAACGCAACATGAGCCAGTAGTACATCGCCAGGCTGCAGCAACGTTGCATGCCGTACTTTTCCATCGCCCCCCATCAGCCGAACATGCCAGTCGTTTTGCAAGAATGTGTTCAGATAAATCCGGTTCGGATCCTCCAGCGGCGCAGCCTCGTTGGTCGGCGTTACCTCAATCTGCGCCGCATTGGCCAGTTCGACTGCGCGTCTCAGTTCGAGCGAAACATCGTCGAGCGCGACGCTGCAGCGTATCTTAAGCAAGGGCCGACGCTCGATCTTGGCTCGGCCCACCGTGATGACGCGGCATTGACCATACAGATCGACACACAGCACCTCGGCACCGCCCTCCATTTCACTCAGATACATCACATTGTCGTTCGGCCCCCATATATAAGAGTGCACACCACCGGCATTGACGCGGAATTCACGCAAGTTCATATGCGGCAGATAGTGGGTTTCTGAACAGACGAACAGACCACCCCAGCCGGTCGAACCGACGATCATGCCTTCCTCCGCCGTCATCAGCGAGGTCGTATCGACGCAAACACGGTGCCCAATGCCAGTGTGCTGAACTTGCTCGACCCGGGCTTTCACTAGCGTCAGATGGCTATCCTGGCGACGCGCCAGGCCGCGCGTCAGGTTGGCAATGACTTCCGGTTGTTCAGTGCGCATCAACACGCCGATGCCGTGTTCCATCGTCGCGAACGCATTCAGCGATTGGTTGACGTCGTCGACCACGCCATCGAGTCCCTTAATCGGGACGTTACGCAAAATCATGGTGGCTTTGCCCTCTGTCTTTGCCAGCAGCAGTTCATAGGGAATATAGGTCGCGTGTTCAATGTCGATCACAACGAAATCGTCGCCTCGCTCACATACGGCGATGCAATGGGGGAACTCCGTCTCTAGATTCATCACATCGATGAACAGCCCGGCCTTGTGTCCCAAGGCCACCGCCTTCAGGCGGATCGCCTCGTCCCTGGTCAATACCCAGGCGCCTGGCTCCAAGTCCTTCATTTGGGCCGCACTGTCAATAGCCACCACCTTGCGCTTGGCGCTGATGAAAGAGCGGTGCTGCGCATGGTCGAGCACAATATGGGTGCAATTGCTCTCTTCCACTGCTGGCAGAATTTCCTTGCTAGCCAACTGTCGTGCGTCGAACCACCACTGCGTTTCGCCGGCACCGAGCGCGGCAGACGCCACTTCTGCCGGGGCTGTTGGCTGCGGCGTGGCTAGCTCGACCATTTCAGGAGTTAGGGATGAAGTAGTGTGTTCTGCTAAATCTAACATGTCTAACGTTCTCAAAAAGGATGTATACACCTGTCTCTGAGCGGCACTGACGCCGCCTGTCTCAGGCTTCTTCGCGCAGTGCAATGCCGAGGTTTTGCAGATGCGGCGCGTTTTCGCACGCCAGATAACTGGCCTTGTCGCTGACGCTCACGTTGATGTGCTCATGCCATGCCCACACGGGTACATAAAAAGCGTCGCCACGCTGCCACCTTACCTCGCTCCCGCCGATGATGGACATGCCGCTGCCCTCGAGCACATAGATCAGGGTTTCGTAATTATGACGGTGGCGCCGCGTGCTTTGGCCGGGCTCCAGGCCTCCCACCGTCATGCTGATCACACGCGACGGCAGGTCAACAATATTGACTTGGTGCTTTCGGTCGTGCGAGAAGGCCTGCTCGTCCTGATTGAGATTTCCGGTCACGTTAGTATGGATCAGACGCTGCGGCAAATCCACGCTCAACTCGGACGGAACACGGCCGAAGTCAGCCGACGAATGGCTGGTCAATGACATAACTGCTGCGCTCCTTTCAGTACGCCGTTGAAGAACGTAAGGCGCGCCTCGATCATTGCCTGCGCACCCTCCATGATCCGTTCGGCCTGCTCGGGATTGTCCTGCTGTAGACGAGCCAGGATGGCGCGCATAGTGTCGGCATGGTCGTCGTCGCACTCGACGTGGATCTGGAAGAAACGCAGCTGCTCGGCCCCAATGCCATTGGCGACGAAGCCGCTGATGATGTCGCTATACAGCGGCGGCACTATCGCCTCGGCACCCAGGCACAACGCGCCCAGTCCATACGCCGGGTTTTGCTGCTTGCAGTAGTGGAAGGTAGTGGCGATCAGCTGCTCCGTTTCTGGAAACATCTGGATTTGCCGCAGATCGATGCCGAAGTCGTCGACCATACGCGCAAAGATACGCGCATGCGGCTCGCCCGATTTCTCGCCGAAACCGAGTTCTTCGGAAAGGTTTTCCGCCAAGCGCAGCACGTCGTCCGGATCGTGCAGATTGGCGATCAGCGCGCACAGGTAGCGCGTGAAGTAGGCGCTGTATTTCGCGTGTTGCGCCACAAAGACGTTCAGCTCGTGACGCGTGATCGTGCCGTTGCGGCAGCGCTGGATGAATGGGTGGCTGCGCAGGCGTTCAATATAGTCTTCGGTGACACGTTGATACATGATTTCCCTTTTTTAATTAGTGTGTAGATTGTTTTTGGCTAGGCCGGTCAGGAGCGTGCCTGGTCCCACTTCCTGGAACAGCATCGGTCCGCGCTGCGCCAGATAGGACAGGCTCTGGCGCCATTGCACTGGACTGGTCAGATGCTTCGCCAGTTTCTCGGCCCAGCCGGTGTCGCCGTGCGGCCGGGCCGACTGGTTCGAGATCACCGGTAGCTGCGGTGGCTTGAACGAACACTGCCGGCAGTACTGCAGGAACTGCTCTGCCGCGTCGGCCATGAAACGGGTGTGAAAGGCACCGCTGACCTTGAGCGGTATCACCTTACCTGCGTTCAGTGCGGCGATCTTCTTGCTGGCCGCGTCGACTGCCGCCATCGAACCGGCGCACACTAACTGGCTCGGCGCGTTGTCGTTGGCGATGCAAAAATCGTCGCCCAGTTCGGCCGCGATAGCCTCGAGCACTGCACGGTCGGGGTCGAGCACGGCGATCATGCTGCCCTTGCCGTTTTCACGCGCCATCAGCTCGCCACGTTTCTTCACCAGATCTAGTCCGGTCTGAAAATCAAACACGCCAGCGCTCAACAGGGCGTTGTATTCCCCCAGACTGTGACCGATTACATAGTCCGGCCGCACGCCACTGCGGCGTGCAATGTCCATCTGCATCAGCGCATTGACTGTGTACAGCGCTGGCTGGGTATAGGCGGTATCGTTCAGACGCGGACCGGCCTGCTCGCACAGATCCTTGAGTTCATAGCCCAGAATGGCTTTGGCCTGTTTCATCTCGTTGGGGAACAGATCGAACACCTCGCGTCCCATTCCCTTGTGCTGCGCTCCCTGTCCAGGAAACATGAACGTAATCATTGCGATCTCCTAACCGTATCTAGAATACGGAGCAAGTTGTCAAATACCGCCGCTTGGGCAGTCTTCAAGAAAAAATGGTCGCCGGGGAACAGGCGGCCGACAAAACTGCGGCCGGCAAACGTATCCCAGCGGTAAATCCGTTCGATCGACACTTCCGGATCGTCAGCCCCGCCCCAGACATGCAGCGGACATTGCAGAAGTTGCGGCCGGTCGCAGAAATGCGCATCGACCACGGCAAAATCGGCTTGGAACGTGCCCATGAACACATCCATGAACGGACCGTCTTCGATCAGTGCCGGGTCGGTGCCGCCAAGACGCTGCAATTCGCGCACGATCTTCTCGCGCGAGAAGGCACCGCGGGTCAGAGCTGCCGTGCGCGGCACCCCGCGCGCGGCCAGGATCAGCGCCGACGGCGCGCGCAGGCCCTGCTGCTGGCGGCGCAACGCCAGCTCGAACGCCATGATGGCACCCATGCTAAAACCGAACAGCACATACGGACGGTCGAGCAAGGGTGCCACACCCTGTTCGACTGCTTGCAGCAGCGCCGGTAAATCGTGCAGCGGGGGTTCCGACAGGCGCCGGCCGCGCCCCGGCAGCTGGATCGCGACAAATTCAACCCAGTCCAGCCCTTGAAAATATTTCACCCAAGGCTGAAAGAAGCCGGCATTGCCGCCTGCATGGTGAAAGGCGATCAGCTTCAAGCGCGCTTGCGGTGCCTGCGTCTGCGCGCCTATCCAGGGCGACTTGGCAATGTGCGGACGCGCTACTACGCCCGGTACTACGACATTCAACTCCAACATATCAAAATCTCCATCCATTCCATGACCAGCGCCGCATCACCAGCGCTGGTGCGCTTGGGCTGGCCAGTGCCACCGCGCCGCACCAGCCAAGTTGCTGCAATGCCAGCGACTGCAGATGCAAGCCCTGCAAGGGCACGCTCGCCTCCATCACGCGCGTCGCATGACCGGGGCGGAACTCGATGCTGAACCCATCCAACGGGTAGCGCAGCCCCAGTCCCGTCGCTTTCAAACAGGCCTCCTTGCAGGTCCACCAACGATAGAATCCTGCCAGTTGCTGTGGCTCGCCCAGCCCCCAGAAGGCATCCTGTTCAATCCGGCTGAAATGGCGTTCCACCAGCGCCAGCAACTGCGGCATCGGCCTACACTGCTCGATATCGACGCCAACGTCAGCTTGAGTCGACAGCGCGACGAGCGCCAAGTCGCCTGAGTGCGACAGATTAAAAAACAGCGGCAAGCCGCTCTGCGCCAGCCTAGGCTTGCCGTTGGCGTCGATACTCAGTTCGATCCGGCACGATGCCTGACCCAGCACATGCCCCAGAACGCCACGCAGCGCGGCGTGCGCCGCAAGGTAGCGCCGCCGCAGGTGCGGAAAGGCAAAACGCTCGGCGCGTTCACGCTCGGTGTGGTCAATCACGTCCAGGCAATCCTCGGCACGCACCAGCTCGTCGTCGAGTCGCACCTGCCAAACATGTAATTCACCGTCCGGCAGCGCGCCCGGACGGACGGCGACAACGCCGCTAGCCCGATTGACTTGCGCATCCATCATTGCTTTTCCTTACTGCCAAATATCTTGAGCGCACGCTACCCTGGCGGCGGCGCGGCGCATGCGATGCTGCTGGCGTAATCGCGCGGTCCACACGACTGCCGCACCGCATTCCACGCTGCGGCGGCGTCCTTCATTGTCTTGCCCGCGTTACGCTGCTTGTCGCGCATATAGTCCCTGACAAAGGTGTTGTATTCCCATGTGTGCATGATGGTCGGGGTGTAGCTCTTGTCCTTGCGACGCTCCAACTCCTCCACCCACTCGCGCGCCAGGTCGCCGTACGTCAGAGCTTGCTCCGCACGCGCCCTGCGAAAGCGCTGCAAATGCGCGGTGAAATGAAAGTGCGGACCGATCACGGACTCGAAGAAGGCACGCGTTTCAGCGTCGCACTTGTAGTTGGGGCCGATCGGCTCATCCAGTCCGAATTTGCGCACGACGACCTCACCGGTTTTTTTGCGCGCCACCACCGCCACCTTGCACAGATCCGGCTGCGCGCGATGCTGCAACTGTCGGCGCACCCGCTCGATCACCTCGTGCTTGTGCCCGGCCGTGGCCAGTCCGGCCGCGCGGCAAAAGGCGACCAGTTCCTCCATATACCAATAGAACTGGTCGAGCGCCTCCGGCACCATGCCTATCTCCAGCGCGGGGCGGTCCGGATGGACTTTGAGCATACCGGTCTTTTTACGCACAGGCTGTTGTGTAGGCCGCATCACTGCCTCACAGCCACATAGATGTCCGCGCCATCTTCACCAATCACTTCAAAATCGCCGCTATAGCTGCGCACCAGATCGTCGCGGCTCCAGATATGCTGCCAAGCGCTGCGGATCGCCTGCGGATTATTGATATGGAACTTGGCGTAGTTCGCCGCCGGCAGGGTGCAGGTCTGTAAACCGGCGACCGGTTTCGCCGACGGCTCGATCCGACTGCCCAGCATCAGCGTGTAGGCACCGTTGGCGTCGCTTTCGTAGTCGAAATAGGCTTCGCAGATCGCCGACTCCTGCTTGCCATCGATCTTGCCCAGCACGTCCTGCTGAAAAAAATTGCCCCAGTGCTGCTGGATTTTCTCCATGCCGGCCCCACTATTGTTGGTACGCAGGCTGATGCCAGCAATCGTTATAGGTTCCAGCGAGACCAATTCGTATGTCATTTGTTCCATCTTGAGTTTCTCCAATTGATGATTAAAAGTAATGTAGTGTGGGTAGTATTAGCAATGTCGGGGTCGCGACGCCGCCTCAGGCGATCACTGATTTGGCTTGCCAGACACCGGAATTCCAGCGCAAGTAATTGATCATGCCGCGCAGACCCTCGTCGACCACCAAGCCGACCCACAGACCTGCCATGCCGACGCCGGCATACAAACACAGATACAGCGCGAGAGGTACCGCCACCAACCAGGTCACCCCGACGCCGACCATGGCCGGGAAATTAGCGTCGCCTGCGGCCTTCAGCGCAAAGCTGGACAAGGTGCCGAAGGAACGGGCAGCTTCCAGTACGATCCCCACTGCCAGCAGATCGAGGCTGATGGCCAGTACTTTTGGATCCTGAGTGAAGATGCCGATCAGCTGCGATCCGAACAGACGCAGCATCACTGCAATGATCAGGCTACCTGCAATGGCGATTTTCAGATTCTTGCGCAGCACGGCGTCGGCCGCCTGAGGCTGGCGGGCGCCGACCAAGATCGCTACCAGCACCTGATTGCCGATCGATACGGCTGCGGCCCAGCAGATCGCTACCGTGGCTAGGTTCATCACGTAGACCCGCGCCGCCATTGCCTCGGTGCCGAGGCGCACCGCAGCCGCCGAGATGACCAGCATCGCCACTTCGGAGGAAACCGGCTGGATCACCGACGGCACACCGATCCGCAGCACCGTGCGTACCGGCGTCGCCACGTCACGCAGGAAGGCCGTCCAGTTATAGCGCACCCGCATGACGCCGGTCACGATCACCACGTAAAACGCGATCACCGCCACCTGCGCCAGAATGGTGGCCAGCGCGACGCCGAAGATACCCATCTGCATGCGCTGAAATGCCACGTTGAGCACAATATTGACGGCAATGGCGATCAGCCCGCCGAACATATTCCATACCGTTTTGCCATGCGATACGAAGGCGCAGGCCAAGGCGTACTTCACACTGATCAGCAGCAGCGCCGGTGCAATATCGCGCATGAAATCGGCCGCATTCCCTTGCGCGCTGCCTTCCAGTCCAAGCGCGGCGGCGATTGGACTGGCGCCCAGGCCAAGCGTCAGCGCGGCAGCAGCGCCGAGCAACAGATTGATCAGCAAGGCGGCGCAATAGACCCGCGCCACTTCGCCGTTTTGCCTGGCGCCGAGGAACTGGCCAGCCACATTGCTGGCGCCTTGGGCCATCATCATGAACACCAGCACGCACATCATGAACAATGGAATCACGGTGCCGACGCTGGCCGCCACTTTGTCAGAAATACGGCTAAGGAAGAACGAGTCTGAGAAAAAGACCGAAAATGTCAGCAGCAGTTCGATGAACACTGGTATTACGATGGCCCAGACCGGTGGCAGATGCTGCTGCTGGTTGGAAGACGATTTTTGCTGATTAGTCATGCTATTTTCCTTTATTGGATGAGAGGTCAGCGGGGCCGACGTCGGCGACGACGTGGACCGGGCGTTGTTGGTGTCCGATCTGGATCTGCGCAGCGGTGAACGGAATTGCCCGCGTCGGGTCCATCGGACTGGCCTGCGCCGGCGGCACTGCCGGTGCCTCCGGATCAGCAATCGCGTCGAGAATGCGCTGGCCGAGCTCGCTGCGATCGAACTGCTTAAACAGGGCGATGCGGTTGCGCGCCAGATCGCCGCGATTCCATTTTTCGTACAATTCTTGGCGCATGCCGTAGCTGTCGCAGGTCAGGTCCCAGGCCATGCGGAACAGGCGCGACTTGCGATTTACATCGATGTCCTTACCGCGCATATAGCGTTCCAGCAGCGGCCGCAGTTCTGGGTTGGCTAGGTCGGCCTCGCTCGGTTGCATCAGCAAACCCGAAGCCCCCAGCTCGCGCAGAATTTCGCTGGCGCGGGTACCGAACTGAGCCGCAAAGGTATCCGGTCCCAGTGTCGAGCTCGGCGCCAGCATACCGCCAGCAGTGCGTGAGCACTCCCGCTGCATGCCGAGCAGAGCCAGACGCGCCATCTCAACATAAGTGGTCAACTCGCCCAGCTTGCCCTGCACCTCGCGGAAGTCGCTCACGCCGATGGCCTCACATACCATCGCCGCCACCGCCAGATGGGTGCGCATGCGATGATAGAAGCGGATCTGACCGACGTACAGCGACCAAGCATTGAGGCGGCGGAACCCATCGAACGCGGTCTTGCTGTCGTTGAGCAGGAAGATGCGGTTGCGCGGCACAAAAACGTCGTCGAAAAACAGCATCGCGTCTTGCTCGTCATAGCGGCTGGCGAACGGATGGGAGAAGCTGTTCTCGGGTCGCGCCAGCGCCTCCCTGCACATGATGCGCAGGCCGGGCGTTTGCATCGGCAGCGCGCACCAGATCACGAATTCAGGTTTGTCGCGCATGGCGAAGGTCGGCGACATGTAGATCAGCACCTCATGGGCGAACGGCGCCATCGTGGCCAGTTGCTTGGCGCCGCGAATCACTACGCCTTCCGGCGTCTCCTTGACCACCCGCAAGGCCAAATCGGCGCTCTCGAGCGGACCCGACGAGCGGTCAATCTGTGGGTCGCCGATCGCGTGGGTGATGCTCAGATCGTGTCGACTACAGTAGGCGTGATAGTGAGCCGCATTGGCACCGAACTGCGGATCGACCACCGCCAATTCGGCGCGGTAGTCGTACAGGCCAATCACCACGTTGGCCATGAAGTCCGGCACCCGTGGCAATTGGCCCCAACTGTGTTTCATCCACAGGTGAGAATTTGCCCACTTAGCCTCCAACCGCTGCTCGTCATGCGGCAGCGAGTAGGAACGACTGACCCGATAAGGGGTGTCGGCCACAGTCTCTGTCATGGCGTCGCGGCAAGCCTCGCTGTGCTGCAGATCGTACAGGCGTGCCATTTCGTTGCGCAGCCCGGCAAATGCCGGGTGCTCGGTGACGCGCACGCGCTGGCCATCGAGCCAGACCTCGCGCGCGTCATCGAGACTGTCCAGATACGCCGGGCCGGTCAGGGCGCCGCTGGCGTGATCCAGTCTCATATCGAGTTGGTAATCCAGTTGGCAAAACGGAGTAGTTCTCATTTGAGCAACCTTACGTTGAGAAATGATCGACCAGCGCCAAGCCAGCATCGGCAGAACCACGGTCCTGCTGTTCGACTCGCTGTACGAACTGCGTCAGCAACTGGTCGAACTGAACGTTGTGGGTTAAGAACGGATAGTGGCCGGAACCGCTCAAATCGATCAGCGTCGAGCCAGGCAACTGCTCGTGCATGGTGTGCGAATGCAGAGGGCGGATCACTGTGTCGAGATCGCCAAACAGGAATTGCACCGGCGTCTGCAACTGGCGTACCCAGTCCAGTGTCGACAAGGTGGTCATCTCGTTCAGATAGCGCATCGCCACCAGAGGATTGGCGCACTGGCTGCCAATCAGCAAATTACCCATACGCTCGGTGTTCAGACGCAACGGATCGGCTTCCCCCCACTGCGCGGCGACCATTTCGAAGTCGATCTTGAGCGAGCCGGAGACCACCTTAATCATCTGCATGATTTCATCGATTGACAGGTTGTCGCCGGCAACCGGCGGCAAGTCGAGAGCGTCGTAGAAGCCGCCAACCATGGTTAGCGAGGCTACCTGCTGCGGATAGAAGCGTGCGATGTAACTGGCTGCGATCGAACCGAAGCAGGACGACACCAGATGCACTGGCTGGTCCGTCAGTAGCACCTTCAGCACTTCGGAGAAGACGCGCGACACGCCTGCTGTGGTCGACTCGCGGATACCCTTGCTCAGGCCGTAACCTGGCGCATGGATCACGATCAGGCGGTAATGCGCGCGCAGCGACTGGATCTGCTTGAGCCAGACCGGAATGGTCAAAGCGACCGCCGGCATGAACAGCAGCGGTGTGCCCTGGCCGGTGACGAACACCTCGACCTGTGGGCAGGACGGCACGTCGAACAGCAGATGCTGTAGGTCGTCCGGCGACGCACTGCACAGGTCGGCGCTGTCTGGTGCGTCGGCGGTTGCCACCGCCAGCTTGCCGTCGCGGTACAGGTCGCCGTACGAGAACAGGAAATCCTCAATGTCGACGCCAGCTACGGTGCGCAGCAGCTTGGCGCCGGGATATCGCTGGGTAGCAACTGGCGGTTTTGGCGGTGCGGTTACCACAGCCGACGAGTGCTCTACAGCAACAGTGGCGGCCGTCGTGGACCCATCGCTGACTTTGCCGCCTAATAACTGAACCGCCTGCTCGACATGGTTGGCGATCAGGTACTCGGCCACTTCGCGTACCGACTGATAGTTCAGGAACAAGGTGGCAGGTAGAGTGCCAGCCAGCTCTTCCAAGGCTCGGTGCAGGTTGACCACAATCAGCGAATCGACACCAAAATCGCTCAGATCGGCATCGATGTCGATTTTCTCACGTGCAATCATCAGTGTATCGGCAACGATCACGCGCACGCTCTGTGCCACCGCGTCGAGCGTCAGTGCTGCATCCACGTGCGCTACTTTGCTGTTTTGTGCAATCTGTTCGATCACCTGCTCGGCCTGAGGGCTAACGGCGACTTGCGGCAGCGGCAGCGGCACCGTCGGCCTGACGGCTACGGCAGTTTCGAGTATGGCTGGCTGCGGTAACTTGACGCCCATCCGCTGCAGCACGACATCGCTGACATTCAGAGCCATCGCTTGGCCGAGGTTAGCGGCGACGATGCGGGTGATCGCCTCGCCGCCCTGTTCCGCTTTTAGGGGGAAGATGCCCTTGGCGCGCAGCAGTTCTGGATCGCCGCGGTCATTACCCTCCCAGAAGCCCCAGTTGACAACATGCACCGGCCAGTCGGTTTCCTGGCGCAGATGCAGCGCGAAGGCGTCCTGGAAGTTGCATGCGACCGTGTAGGCACCCCAGCCCTTGTTGCCGACAAAGGTTTCGCCCGACGAGAAGAACATCAGAAAGTCCAATGCGCGACCGCGCAGTGCGCGGTACAGGGTATGTGAGCCGACCGTCTTGGCCTGCAGCGCGTCAACGAATTCGCTGTCGGTCAGCGTCGCCAGACGACCACCGGCAAAGGTCATGGCCGAGTGGAACACGGCACGGATCGGTCCCAGCTCCGTTTCTGCCTTCTGGATTGCCTTCGACAGTTTCTTGTCGTCGGAGATATCGGCAGGGTAGTAGCGCACCCGCGCCGCATCGTCCGACACCGTCGCCAGCTTGGCTGCAATCTCGTCGTCGGACGGACGGCGGCCGATCCAGGCGATGTTGGCGCCACAGGCGCTGGCCAGGTACTGGCTAATGCGTACACCGACGTTGCCAGCGCCGCCGATGATCAGGTAGACACCAATGTCCTGCAGCACCGGTTGAGTTGCCGCAGGCAGTGCCAACGGCAGTAGGTTGCGGCGAAACGCTTTGCCACCGCGCAGCGCCAGTTGCTGGTTGTCGATGGCACCGCTGACGACGCGATCAAGGTCGGCCAGCAGCGCCGGTGTCATCTCATGGCTGCCTTCAGCCAAGGCTATGTCGAGCAGCTGCGTGCTGACGTGCGACAGCTCGTTCGGCAGGGCCTTGGCGAAGCCGACCAGGCCGGCCGTGAATGGCTGGATGATGTCGTCCGTTTCAACTTGGAACACCGCATTTGTGACGATGCGTAAGGCCCACTGGCGGCGAGCCTGGTTGCCCTTCTCAATCGCCTGCACCAGACGCAACAGCATCGTCACGCTGCCCGTTTGCAGGTCGCGGAAGTCCTTGCTGGTGCGTGGATGCCACTGGCTCAGATTCACTCCGCCCAAGAAGTACACGGACCCCACCTGACCGATATGCTCGATGCAGGCCGGCAGCGCCTGCGCGTCGGCCGGACCGACGCTCCAGGACTGCGCCGACAAAACTGCGGTCTTGACGTCCAGCACGATCTCATAGACATTGGAGCCTAGGCGCGCCTTGAGGGCGGTGGCCACGAAGCCAGCCGCCGCCGGGTAGACCAGCAGCGTCGCGCCTTCCGGTGTCGATGCCGGCATTGCCAGCGGAGCCAACTCGTCGGCCGGCACCACCTGCCACTGCGGGCGGTAGAACATGCGATCGAACACCGGCTCGCTAATCTGCGCGCGCATGCCCTGCAAGGTCAGGCAGATGCTGCCTTGTGCATTGAGCATATCGACTGCGAACGTACCTTTCCCACTCGGGCGCAGGAACAGATAGCCGTCGGTCGTAGGCACGTCGACTAGGCGCAACTGCTCAGCGCGGAACTGCACGCAATCACCGATGCCGTCTTGCAGATGGGCTGCGGCGATCAGCTCGATCGCCGCGCTGACCAGCAGCGCGGCCATTTCCCACGGTTGTTGTACAGCGCCGGTCACGGTGTAACGGGCCAGCGCAAAATCGTCACCGCAGCCCAGCTCGCTTAGCGAGCAGCTGTCGGCACCGGTGCCTTTCACGCTCAAGCCAGGCAGTTTGTGCCGGCAGTTGCGATACCAGTGCGCCACGTCGGTGATGGCCGATACCGGGCCATTGCCGCCGCTGGCGGGCCGCAGCTCGGCGCAGGCCAGTTCGGCGTTCTCGGCGCCGCTTAGTTGCGCCACCGGACCCTGCGCCGTGGTGCCGATCGTCATCGCCAACTGCTGCGGCGCTGCGCCGGTGGCGCGATGCTGCCAGCGCAGGTCAGCCAGCGTCCGCACTCCCTGGAAGTAGTCGGCTGCGGCGCCCAGCAGTGCCAGCGCACGGCCAGCGCGCAAACTGCTTGCGAGCTGCTCGCCTTCTTGTGGGTCCAGATCGGCCGCCGTCAGCGGCAGCTCGAAGGTTAGCGCGCCGCCCATGCTGCGCTGCGGATTAAGGCAGGAGTCGAGCGTCGGACTTGCCTGACTGGCGATGGCGACGGTGTGTGCGGCCGCAGCGGCAATGGCCGGCGCGGTCGGAACCCAGCAGCGTTCCTTGGCAAATGGATACAGCGGCAGGTCGATCCGACGCAGGCCCAGCCCGCGATAACCGTCCACCCAGGGTACTGTAGCGCCCTGGCACCACAGGCGTCCCAGCTTGCTCCAGCGGCGGCCTTGCACCAGCATGCGCAGGAACTCGCGGTCCTGTTCCCCGTCGGCCTGGACTCGGTCGCGGTTGTACTTCGGACTGGTCCAGCAGGCATCAATGCTGTCGTCACCGGCTAGGAAGCGTTCCAGCTTGCTGCGCAAAATGTCGAAGGAATCGGCTTCCAGAGCAAGACGGCGCGACAGCGCTTCGCGACCTACCTGCAGGGTGTAGGCAATGCGCTCAAAGCGCTCTGCGTCCGAGGCAGAGCTATCGAGCGTGGCCGCGCTGCCGCTGCGAACCCGTGCGCTCAGTTGGCCGACATTGGCTGACTGCAGTACCTCGTCAGCAGCCAGTGCGCAGTCGAAGGCTTGGTTTAAACGTTGCGCCAGCCTGTCCGCCGCAGCGGTGTCCACCGCTAGGTCGTCCCAATTGTCGTCGGTGTCCAGCAACTGCGCCGACACGCCGAGCGCATCAGCCATTACCGCCATCACCTCGGCGGCACGTTGCGCCGCGTCGACCGCGCGAGCAGCCTTGACTGGTGCAGCGACCGGTTCGAATGATGCCAGGAACTGGCGCACCACGGCGTGCATCTGTTCATGGTTCTTGGCGGAGAAGACGAATAGCTGTTTCACTTCCGGCTCGCGCGCCGACGGCGCGGCCGATGCGACATATTCTTCCAAGATGACGTGGCCATTGGCACCGCCTGCGCCGAACGAGCTGACGCCGGCACGGCGCGGAACGCGGATGTCTCGACCGTCCTGCCGCAGCGTCATCTGATTCCATGGTGCCAGCGTGCGCTGCACAACGAACGGCGTCTTGGCGAAATCAATGTTCGAGTTCAGTACCTCGGAATGGATCGACGGCACCAGCTGGCGGTGACGCATCTGCAGCAGCACCTTGGCAATGCCGGCAAAGCCAGCGGCCGATTCCAGGTGACCGATGTTCGACTTGATTGAACCGAGCGCGCAGAAGCCCAATTCATCGGTGTGTTCGCTAAAGGCCTGGGTTAGCGCACGTACTTCGATCGGATCGCCTAGCGCGGTGCCGGTGCCGTGGCCTTCCATGTAGCTAATGGTGCGCGGATCGATGCCGGCAGTGTGCAGCGCCTCCCGGATCAACGCGGTCTGTAGTTTTGGATTCGGCACGGTATAGGCATTGGCCTTGCCGCCGTGATTGATGGCGGTACCGCGAATGATGCCGTAGATGCGGTCGCCGTCGCGTTCGGCCGCACTCAGTGGTTTGAGCAGCAGCGCGCCAACGCCGTCGCCCGGCACATAGCCATCGCCGCCCTCGCCGTAACTGCGGCACAAACCCTCGGTCGAGGCAAAGCCGGTTTTGCTGAGGAATAAATATTTGTTTGGATGGACGGTGATGTTGACGCCACCGGCGATGGCCAGCTCGGTCTCGCCGCGTTTCAGGCTCTCGCAGGCCAGATGCACCGTGGTCAGCGACGACGAGCACATCGTGTCCAGTCCGATGCTCGGGCCGATGAAGTTGAAGTAGTACGACACCCGATTGGCGATCGAGCTGTAGGAAGAGCCGGCGTTGGCAGTATCGGTGCCATACAACTGATACTGACCCCACATCGCGCCGGCATAAACGCCGATCTTCTTGCCCGACAGCTGCTCGCGCGCATAGCCGGCATCTTCGATCGTATGGTAGACCGTTTGCAGGAACAGGCGCTCCTGCGGATCGAGCGACTGCGCCTCGAGGTTGGAAATGTTGAAGAACAGCGGATCGAACTTGTCGATGTCGTTCATGAAGCCGCCCCAGCGCGTATAGGACTTGCCTTCCACGCCCTTCTCAGTGGTCCAATATTGGCACCAGTTCCACAATGTCTCTGGCACTTCGGAGATGCAGTTGCGGCCTTCAACCAGATTGCCCCACAACTGCTCCATGTTGTCGGCCATTGGGAAGCGCCCGCTCATACCGATGATGGCGATATAGTCCTCCTGCACGGGCGCGGCGACGCGAGCGACGGCACCAACCGGTACGGCGGCAGACGGTGGTGGCGCGACCGACGAGGCCGTCACCGGCCATTGCAGAGCCATTGCTGGCGTGGCACTTGCAGGGGGAGCCAACTCAGCCTGCGTCGTTACCGGTGCGCTCGTCGTCGTGGTCTGCGGATATTCCTGGGCTAGGTAGGCAGACAGTTCGCCTATGCTCTGGAACTCGAAAAACAACGTCTTGGCCAGCTCTCCAAAAGTTTCTTCTAGGCGGCGTGTGATAGCGACCACCATTACCGACTCAATCCCGTATTCCTCGAATGCGGTATCGCTTCTGAGCATTTTTTCATCAAGCTTGGTCTCCAATGCGATTGCCTGCCCGACCAGATGCTCTATCTTTTTTTGCCACGTGGCGCTAATGCTTGCATCACCGATTGCCATACCATCCCTTGTTCATCAAAGTTGCCCGCGTTGTGCAGGCGCTACTGCGCGTTTTCAGCGCTTCAGGTTGCCGGATTACCCAGCAGTGCGCGATCAATCTTTTGCTTGTCCCCTACCGCTAGGGCGACGTTTTCGTGCTCACCGCCAAGAATGGCGAACAGGCACTGCATCGCCGCATCGGTTCCCAGTTCTTCCATGCCGTACAACTGCCTGATGTAGTCGCGCTCTTTGTCATCCATGCGCATGCCGCCATCGCGCCACAACGGCCAGCTAACTGCGCAACTGAGCCCGCTGCGCTGGCGTTCCCTCGCCATCTGATTCCTCGCTTGCGTAACGCCATTCAGGAAGGCGTTGGCGTACACGTAGTCGGTCTGCCCAACCGGCCCCAGATACGACGCCAGCGACGAAAACGACACAAAGTAGTCGAGCGGTTCAGCGCGGGTGGCGTAGTCCAACACCACCGCGCCAGTGACCTTGGCGTCGAGCGCGGCGCGTTTGTTGGCGCTGTCCTTGCTCAGCAGCAGACTGTCGGTGCGTGCTCCGGCAGCATGGATCACTGCACGCAGCGGCCCCCATTCGGCACGGATCTGTTCCAGCGCGCGCCCGACTTGGGCGATGTCGGTCACGTCCGCCTGGAAATAACAGCAATCGGGGTGATCAGCCAAGCCGCCGACTCGCATCTGTTGTAGCGCAGCGTCGGGCGCGGCGCGTCCCAGCAGCGCCACGCGACAGCCGCGCGACAGCAGGAAGCTAGCGACCAGCCGCCCAATGCCGCCAGCCCCGCCGCTGACCAGCACCACGCTTCCGTTCGGCAGTGCCGCGCCGAACGCGCCCGTTGCGCTGATCGGTTCCAGTGTCTCGGCCGACATCTCCCCGCTGTCTGGACGGTAACGATAGTTCACGGGACGGCCAACGCCACCCTGATGTATGCCGATGAGCAAGTCTGCAAGCTGAGCCAAGTCCACAATGGAACCATCAGGCACCTCGACCGCGCAAAAGCGGATCTTGGGCGACTCGCTGCTGATGGCGCGGCCATACGCGCCCAGAGCCTGCACCGCCGAAGCCGAGAACGAACCGCCACGTGCACTGGTCAGTGCGATCACCGTCAGCGGCTGCCGCAGGCGTAGCCGCATTGCCGACCGGGCTAGTGCGAATGCTTCATCGAACGGCTGATAGAGCGTGTCATTGGCTTTGCACGCTGGATCACGGCTATCCTGCGCAGCGTTCCATTGGCGGTAATCGAGCACAATCAAATCGGGCGCCGGGCCGGCTGCGATCAGCAAACGATCCCAGTCGCTTTCTTTGCACGGATCTAAACTGCATGCGGCCGGGCCATCTACACCGTAGACTGGTGCCCGGCGCGCGACGATCCAGTGCGACGGCGCCGCCGTCGGCTGAGCGGTGCCGCCATCTAACACGCCATGCACCAGCAGGCAGCGCAATGACGCTGACGTTGCCGCCGACGTGGCAGCGAGCCGACGCCATTGCGGTGCATAGTGGTGCGTTACCTCTGCCTGGAGAGTCGGCACGATGATGGACGGTGCCGACCGCGACGCTACCGGCATGGGCAAGTTGAGTACCTTGCCGGCGCAGGCTTCGATCCAGCCGATCTGGCGCCCATTGCCGTCGAACAGGCGGGCGTTGTAGATCGGCAAGCGTGCCGGAGTGCAGCTAGGCGAAACCTGTACTTGCAGATGAACCATCGCTTGCGACGGGCAGTCGGCGACCAATTGCAGGCGCTTGATGTGAAACGGCACGCTCGGTCCGCTACCGGGCCGGGCCAGCTTGTTATGCAGCGCGATCGCCTGCAAGGCACCGTCGAGTATCAGTAGACTACGCGCGGCGTTATCATTAGCTCGCATATCACACCGCAACTGCGCCAAGCCGGCATCAACGCTGAACCAGAGCTGCTGTACGGTACGGTACAGTGCGCCCAGCTGAATACCGCTGCCTTGAAACAGTGCATAGCACTCGGACGGGGACAAGCAACTGGCATTGGCTGGCGACAGCTGGCGCAAGTCGATCACGTCGGCGACGAACGGCTGTGATGGTGCCAGCAAATCGATGCTGCAATACTCGACGCGTTTGCCGTCACTGTCGCTAACAAAACTGCAACGTGTGCCGCCTTGGCGGCCAGCGCCAAATTCCATTCGCAGGCTGCGCTTGCCGTCGGTAAGCACGAACGGCTGCATCCAGACGATGTCACTGAAGCCGACCACGCCATACGCACCAGCCTGTGTTGCTTTGCTATGGTCGCGCAGCAGCGCCAGGTAGGCGGCGGCAGGCAACACACCCTGCCCGGCAATCACATGCTCGCTCAGGATCGCATCGACTGCGTTCAGTTCAATATCATCGCCGGTACGATTCGCCACAGGCAGCACTACCTGGACAGCGGCCATGCTTGCCGCGCTTGCTGGCATGGTCGGCAACCAGTAACGCGTGCGGGTGAAGCAGTAGGTCGGCAATGCAATGCGGCGCGCTTTGCCAACCTCGCCGACTGGTAATAGGGGCCAAGCGATGTCGCCTTGCTGGGCCCAGCGCTGTGCCAGCACATCGACTATCTCTGCCGCCTGAGTCGAGGCGGCTCCGACATCTCTTGCAAGCGCCGCCTTGCCCACGCGCATAGGCGCGCTTTTCACTGACCCTCGCCAGCCGCCAGCCGACACCGTGCCCGACTGAACGTAGGCACGCAAGGCGGCCAGCAGTTGTGGCAGCGAAGCGGCACACAGTAGCAGCCGCTCCTGCATGCTGTCGCGCGCGGTCTGCAGTGTGTAGGCGACGTCGCCTAAGCGTAGCGTATGGGCCGGCGCGACGGTGATGAAGTCGGCTAGCGAGGATGCCATCTGCACCAGTTGCGCTTCGCTTTGCGCCGACAGCGGGAACAGCCAGCTTGCGCCGTCCTCGTCTGCATCGGAAGATGCCCCGGCAGAGGCTGCAGCAGGCAGATACTGTTCCACCACCACGTGCGCATTGACGCCACCAAAGCCGAAGGAGCTGACGCCCGCCACTCGAGGCAGCTCGACGCCATGGGGATCGCGCTGATTACTCCAACGCACAGCTTCCCGCACTATATAAAATGGGCTACCGTCCAGTTCGATGTTCGGATTAATCTGCTCCAGATGCAACGTTGCAGGCAAAACACCGTGCTTGACGCTCATCACAGCTTTCAGCAACCCGGCAATTCCGGCCGCCGACTCAAGGTGGCCGACGTTCGGCTTCACCGACGACAGCGCGACCGTGCCCGAGGCCACCGGCGGCTGGCCAGCTGCGTTGCGCAATGTATCGAAAGTTTCCTTCAGCGCTTCAATCTCGATCGGATCGCCTAGCGCGGTGCCTGTGCCGTGCGCTTCGATATAACCCAAGCGGCCGCAATCGATGCCAGCGACACGGATCGCCTGGCTGATCACCTGCACCTGTGCATGGGGGTTCGGTGCGCTAAGCGCGGTGGCGCGGCCGCCGTGGTTGATTGCCGAGCCGCGGATCACGCTGTGGATCGGATCGCCGTCACGCAATGCGTCGGCCAGCGGTTTGAGCAATACCAGCCCGACTCCCTCGCCGCGTGCATAGCCGTCGGCGCGGGAGTCGAACGTTTTGCAGCGGCCGTCGGCAGCCAGCATGCCGATCTTGTTCAGGCACACGTGCGGCACCGGATCGATCATGATGTTGATGACGCCGGCAATGGCTAGCGAGCAGTCGCCCGCTAGCAAGGCGCGCACGGCGTTGTGGACCGCCACTAGGGAACTGGAACAGGCGGTATCGACGACCTCGCTCGGGCCATGCCAGTCGAACAAATAGCTGATGCGGTTCGCCAGAATGGTGCGGGACACACCCGACAACGTGAAGCGGTCGATCTCGCGCCCCGGCTGAAGCGACAAGGCGGCGTATTCATCGCCGGTGGCACCGATGTAGACCCCGACCGGGATGCCGCGCAAGGCACTGGGGCGCTGGCCTGCATTTTCCAGACAGGCCCAGACCGATTCCAGCAGCATGCGCTGGCGCGGATCCATCAATTCTGCCTCGCGTGGCGAAATCGCAAAGAACGCCGCATCGAACGAGGACACATCCGTCATGAACGCGGCCCTGTGCACATTGGTAAAGTTGCCGGGGCCGTGAGGATCGCCGTCGACCATGCGCCAATCCCAGCGGTCCTGCGGAATATCCGAGGTGCAATCGTTGCCTTGCTGCAGGTTGGCCCAGAATGCGTCCAAGTCCGACGCCTGCGGCATCACTCCGGCCATGCCGATAATGGCGATCGCTCCATCCGGAATGGTACTTGTACCGAACGCTTGCGCAGCGGGCGACGCCGTCACCTGCGCGTCGGCATGCGCAACGGCCACAGGCACCGACACAGCTGCCACGGGTACCGATGGCGCCGCAGCCGGCACCGCCACGCTGGCGACCGGCAACAGCACAGCGGCAAGATACTCCGCGTGCTGCTGCATCAAGTAGTCTAGTATTTCCGCCACGCTGACATAGCGGAAGAACAATGCCGGATTCAGCGCGATGCTCAGCTCGTTGGCCAGTTTCGCCGCCAGCATGGTGTAGTGGAGCGAATTGAACCCGAGGTATCCCAGGTTGTCGTCCAGCTTCACGTCCGCCAGTTCGGTGCCGAACACCTCAGCCACACCATTGCACAACCAGGTGCCTAGCCGCGTTGCCAGTTGCTGATGATCGAACGCGGTTACGCTTACGCCGGCCACGTACGTGACGGACGCGAGCGCCGAATCGGCGCCGCCGTCCAGTAGGCTGGCCAGCTCATCCTGCGCCAGCTTCTTGCGATCGACCTTGCCGTTCGTCGTGATCGGCAAGGCCGGCAGCACGAACACCTGGGACGGCACCATGTACGCCGACAGCCGGGATTTAAGTTGCTGCCACATGGCTTCATTGCGCATTTCACCGGTTTGACCAGCATCCGCGCTGGCGGCGAAACCGACCAAGCGACGGCCGCCATGGTCTTCGCGCACAACCACGACGGCACGCATCAGACCGCAGGCTTCCAGTGCCGCTTCCACTTCGCCCAGTTCAATCCGATATCCGCGCAGCTTGACCTGCTGGTCGATCCGGCCGAGGAATTCGATATTGCCATCGGTAAAGAAACGGGCGCGGTCGCCGGTGCGGTACATGATGGCGCCAGGCGTTTCGTGCAGCGGATCACGAATGAAACTACACGCCGTCAGTTCAGGCTCATTGATATAGCCATCACTCAGGCACTCACCCCCAATGAACAGGTCGCCGGTCTCGCCCACGCCCAGTGGTGCCAGATGTTCATCAAGCACGTAATAGCGGGCATTCTGGATCGGCCGGCCGTAAGGAATGCTGCGCCAGTTCGGATCAATTTTCTGTACCGGGAAGTAGTTGGACCAGACCGTCGCTTCGGTGGCGCCGCCAAGGCTGATCACTTGCGCTTGCGGCGCGTGCGCTCGCATCGCATCCGGCATCGCAAGCGGAATCCAGTCACCGCTCAGGAACACCAAACGCAACCGCTCAACGCTAACCTTAGTGCGGCCAGTGCCGCCCTCTAGAAAGGGCAATATCATCTGCAGGTAGGCCGGTGCCGAGTTCCAGAAAGTGATCGGCTCGGTGCTAAGGTATTGCGCCACCGCGAGCGCATTGCTGCGTTCCGCATCACCAACAATACGGATGCTGCCGCCATAGGACAGCAGACCAAAGATGTCGAAAATGGCCAGGTCAAAGCTAAGCGGATTGACGAACAGCACGCGGTCTTCCGGCGTAAAGTTGAATTCGCGCGCAGCCCATTCGATCAGGTTGATCACCGGGCGATGCCGCACCACTACGCCTTTGGGCGTGCCGGTGCTGCCGCTGGTGAAAATGATGTAGGCTCGGTCTTCCGGTTGCACCACTTGCTGGGGCTGGAATTGTGACGCCTGTTGCTCGATCTGCGCCGCCTCCGCATCGAGTAGTATCACCTTTCTGACCAAGTCGGTATGGCGGCCGTAATGCTCGCAGGTCGAGACAACATAACCCGTCTGCGCTTGATCCAGCACGCGAGTAAGGCGCTGCAACGGATCGTCGACGTTGAGGGGAATGAAGGCCGCGCCGCATTTGAGGATCGCCAGCAAAGTAGTGATCAGAGGGTGCGAGCGCAACAGCATGACCGCCACCAGCGCGCCACGCACAACGCCGTGTTGCTGCAGATGATGGGCTAGCCGGTTCGCACGGCTGTCGAGCTCCTGGTAAGTCAATACTTCGTCGTCGCTCAGCACCGCGACCGCATAAGGCGTCGCCTTGGCCTGCCGTTCAATCAGGGTGTGCAGGCAGACCTGACGGTCGTAAGGTCGGTCGGTAGCGTTCCAGCGCGCCAATTGTGCCAGTCGTTTGCGATTGACCAGCGCAGCCTGAGGCTCCGGCGCAGTGACGGTACGCAGCCAAGCCTCGGGACTGGCGGCCAGCTCATCCAGCGCGACGCAATAGGCGCGAAAAGACTGCGCCAGCGCATCTAGGTCGCAGCCGTCGCGGCGCACGGTCCAGCATATCGTCAATCCCTGCGACGAGCGGTGCAGCAGGTTATCCAGATCGACGCCGGGGGTATCGGAGGCGGCGTCGATTTCAGCAATACCCGGCCATTGCGCCATCGGCGCATCTAGGCAGTTGGTCAGAACGACACTGCGGGAGACCATCTGGCCGGACTGGGCGATCGCACCGCGCAGCCCCTTAAACGGATCGGCGCAAGCGTGAAAACGGTCTCGCTCGATCTGCTCAGCAAAAAATCGTGCCAGCTTCAGCACCGGCACGCTCTGCGGGTCGCTCACTTCGCCCCAGGCAAAGCGAGTGGCGTCGCCAAAGCCATTAAGCAGCGCTGGCTGGGCCACTCGGTGGCCATAGTCGACCACACCCAGCGAGAAGCTGACGCTGTCGCGCGCCAACACGGCGGCAAAGGCACTCAAAAATACCGACTCGACGCTAACGCGGTGTTGCGCCGCCAATTGTTCGAGGCGAGCACCGGCACAAACGGTATGCGTCCAGCGCACGGTTGCGTGAGCGCCGCCGGCATTTGCCGTTGCCGCCGGCAATACCGGTCCAGGCGCTAGCCGCTTGAATTTGTCGAGCCAGTAGTGCTCATGTACTTCTAGGCCGGGCCGAGCAGCGCGGGCCTGCAGATAGGGTCTCCAATGTGGTGCTTCCTTGACCGCGCCGCGGCCCAGGTAGCGATTGAACAGATCGTCGTAGAAGTTCCAGGATGACTGGCCGTCGAAGACCGCCATGTCGAGCAAGGTCAGTAGGCAAGCGCTACCGTCTAGGCGCACCAGCATGTGCAGGCGCAGATTTGGCCACTGCCGTTCGGCAGCGAACTCGCGCAGCATCACCGCAGTCTCGGCGTTCAGATCGGGCTGATCTTGTGTCAGACGCGTCAGCGGAATGGTGTAGGTCGCGACCGTGTCGAAACATTCGAAGCTGCCGCGCGCGCTAGGGTAGCCACGCAGCATCGGATGGTCGGCCAGAAGACCGTCGAAGGCGGCCTGCAAACGCGACGGCAGCAGCTGTTCGAATGCAAAGCTGCGAAAAATGTAGCCACTGGCGCGGCTGGGCTGGCGAATACGCTCGGCCAGATAGGCCAGTTGCAGCGAGCTCATGGGCACGGTAGATGACGCAGATTGAGCGGGCTGTACCGGTGTCAGCGCCGGCAGGCCAGGCGCGCAGATGGCGGCAGCGCTGCATTGCTCCCAGCAAACCGGATCGAGCGCAGCCTGCGTCAGCGCAGCATGGAACGAGTCCTGGAACTGTTCGACGAAACCGTCGGCGAACCAGGACGGCACGCAGTCGAATGCAATCTCCATCTCGCCATCGATTTCGCGCAGTTGGCAATGCAGCGCGGTACCGGGCGTCTGCGCCACGCTGTACTCGATCGACTGGGTCCAGCTCGGCTCTTGGTCGGATGCTCCCGTCCCCAGCAGGCTGGTGAAGACAATAGGGAAACTGCGCTCAGGTCGGTCTGACCCCAAGCTGCGCAGTGCTGCAATGGCGCTGACATAACCGTGGTTGAGCGCTTCGAGCAGTTGCTCGCCATAGCGCTGGGCGCGCTCGCTCAGCGTTTCGCTGGCTAGGTGATCGGCGTCGAACAAGGCGGTGGAGGTAAACGGACCGACCACACGCGCCAAATCCGCGTGCAGCGGCGGTCGGTTCTGCATTGTCAGGATCAGGCCGAAGCGCTGGCTTGCGCTCCAGCTGCGCATTGCCTCGCAAAATAGCATCAGCATGCCACTGGTGGTGGACAGCTTGCGGGTGGCAAACGCCTCCTGCAAGGCCACCAGCGTCGACGCAGGCAGACGACAGGCCATGCGACGACGATTGCAGCGTTCTGCCGGCGCCTGATGCAGCGCCGCCGAATACGGCAGTGCCGGACCATCCGGGCAGTCGCTCAGGCGGGCCCGCCAATACGCGAGGCAGCGCGCGTAGCCAGCGCTGGTCTTGAAGGCTTCCATGCTGTGCACGAAGTCGCGGAACTCCAGCGCTGGCGGAACCAGTTGCTGCGCGGGCTGGACATAGCAGGCATACCATTGACGGTATATCTGCTCAGCACTCTTGGCGTCGACAATCCAGGAGTCCATGCTGACGTGCACGCGACTGCGGCCTGCCGGTGCATGCGTGACTTGAATCTCATACAGCGGCCAGTCGCCAGGCCAGTACAATTTATGCGACAGTTTCTCGCGCACCCGGTCTACACAATGCTGCGCAGCAGCAGCATCGGCGCTGTGGTCTTCGCAGCAGAATGGTGGCAGAGCGCGCTGCCGCTGGATGCGTTGATTGCCGTTCGACATCACCTCGGCGCGCAACATCGGATGCGCCGCCACAACCGTGCTCCAAGCCTGCTCCAGGCGCGCCGGATCAAGCGCGTTCACGTCGAACTCTAGGTAGACGTGACAACCGGCCTGGTCGACGCGCACCGGATTTGCTTTCGCAGCCAAGTAAGCGCCCTGTAAGTCGGTCAGGGGGAAAGGTAAATCGTCGGCGCGCTCGTCGCGCAGCAGACGCGGGTGACGCTGGTCACCCGGCGCGCTGTCGGCTGAGGTGGCACCGTTGGCGGTGCCGGACTGCAACTGGGCCAGCACGCGCTTCTTGTCAGCCAGGGTCAAATTCTTGAAGTCGTCAATTAACATGGGACTACGAGTGCTCCGGGTTAGTCGCAAATTGTTTGAATAAAGCGATCAGTTGCTCGTCGGAGGCTTGACTCAGGTCGTCGTCCGGCACTGGCACGGTGCCTTGGCTAGGTGTTGCACCGGCCTCGAGCGCAAGCCTGGCTAGGCGCTGGGCGGTATCGGCACTGACGATTTGCTGGATCGACAAGTCGACGCTGAGCCGCTCTTCCAGCCGGAAGCGCAAATTAATTGCCTTGACCGACTCCATGCCGTAGTTCGACAACGGTGCATGCGGATCGATGTCGAATGCCAGCAGACCTAGCTCGTCGGCCAAGATCGCCAGCACCTCGGTCTGGATCGACGCCAGCCGCACTGCGTCCTGTATGACGATGGCTGGCGCGGTTGGGATGGCAGGCACGGTCGGGGTCGGGGTCGGGGTCGGCATGGCAACCGGAACCGCTGGCGGAACGAATGCAGCAGACGGCACAGCCGCCAGCCAGCAACGCTCGGTCTGGAATGGATACGTCGGCAGCGCGATGCGGCGCCGCTCGGATGGCGCGAACCACTGCTGCCACTGCGGCCAGTAGCCTTGCACAACCATGTCGGCGAGCTGGCCGAGCTGGGAGCGACTGGCGCCGCCGACCAGTTCATCCCACAGCCGAGCCGCCTCATCGACCAGTACCCGGTCCGGATTGCGACGGCCCGACATGGCCCAAGCATTCGCGCTGTTCTGACCAGCCAGTACGGTGTCGATGACCGTACCAAGTGTCGTCAGATCCTGGAACGCCAGCAGATAACCGCTTTCGAAACGGCTGCGGCCACAGCTCAGCGTGTAGGCCAGCGCATGCGCCGACTGTTCCGTGCCGTTGCGCTGCAGCCAGGCAAGCAGATCGCTCAGGCGCTCCCGCACTGCTGCTGGCGTGCGCGCCGTAATGGGCACCAGATACCATTCGCGACGCTCCGTAGCCAGTGGCCAGGAGGCGCTCAGTTGCTCCAGCACGCAGTGGCCGTTAGTGCCGCCGATGCCGAAGGAATTGACCGCCGCGCGCCGCACTCCGCCCACCGGCGTCGGCCAGGCACAGGTGCTGGTGTTGACGTAAAACGGTGTGAGCGGAAAATCGATCTTGGGGTTGGGCTGATCGAAATTGATGGATGGAACTAATTTGCCATAATGCAGGCACAGCGCCGTCTTGATCACGCCCAGAATGCCGGACGCCGTGGTCAGGTGCCCGATATTCGGCTTGACCGAACCCAGCGCGCAAAACTGCGTGTTGCTGGTGGCTTCCTGGAAGGTCCGCGTGAGCGCCTGCACCTCGACCACATCGCCCAACGCAGTGCCCGTGCCGTGCGCTTCAACATAGCCGATACTGGCCGGGTTTATGCCCAACCGCTCATACAGGCCGTGTTGCAGGCGCGTTTGCGCTAGGCCATTTGGCGCAGTGATACCGTTCGAGCGGCCATCCTGGTTGAGCGCGGTACCGCGTATCACCGCATACACATGATCGCCGTCATGCAACGCCGACTGGAGCGGCTTGAGGACGACGAACGCCAGCCCTTCGCCATGGACGAAACCGTCGGCAGCAGCATCGAATGCGCGGCAATGGCCACTCGGCGAGAAGATGCCGAGCTTGCTGCTAGCGACAAAGAATTCCGGGTCGAGCGTCAGGCAGATGCCGCCTGCCAGCGCCAGCTCAGCCTCGCCGCTGCGTAGGCTCTGGCAAGCCAGATGCAGCGCCGTCATCGACGACGAGCAAGCCGTATCGACCACCATGCTGGGGCCGTTCAGGTTGAGGAAATATGAAATTCTGGCCGCGATCAACGACATGTCACTGCCCAGCAAGGTGGCGGCGCTCGATAACTGGCCCTGGCGCACGCCGAGGCCAGCGTAGTCCGGCTCGCGCGCGCCGATGAAGACGCCCACCTGCTGATGACTGATACCGTCCGGCGCATAGCCTGCATCCTCCAGCGCGCGCCACGATTCCATCAGGCACAAGCGCTGCTGGGGGTCCATCGAGGCTGCTTCCTTCGGCGATAGATTGAAGAACAGCGGCTCGAACTGGTCGATGTCACTCAGGAAACCGCCCCACTTGCTGTTGGAGCGGCCGGGCGTGGCCATGTCGGCATCGTAATAGGCGTCGCCATCCCAGCGCTCGGCCGGAATCGGCCCGACGCTTTCGATACCCAGCTCAAGGTTGTGCCAGAAGCTAGCCAGGTCGCGCGCGCCCGGCACGCGCAAGCTGATGCCGATAATGGCGATGCCGTCCTGAACCGGCGCCGCATCCATAGCCGGAGCTGGGGTCGCAGCCATGGCCGCCAGTGGGTTTGCCGCTGCGCCGGCGCCGCTGTCGAGGTGGCGCGTCAGCAATGCAATGCTGGGGTGATCGAAGCAGATGGCGACTGGCACGTCAAGACCGGTGAGTAGGGCGGCCGATGTGGCAAAGCTCATCAGCATGGCCGAGTCGAGGCCAAGGCTGTTAAATTCCCGCCGCGTATCGATAAGGTCGGCGTCAACACCGAGTAGTTCGGCGACCACCGCAATCAGAATCTGTTCAGTTTCGCCATGCGTACGGGCCGACTTGACCGATACCGCGCCTCTCAGTTGCTGCTGCAGCGAGACCCTGTCGATCTTACCGTTAGGCCGACGCGGCAAGGCCAACAGTGCGGTATAGATTCCCGGCACCATGTGCGCCGGCAAGCGTTGCGCCAGGAAGTCGCGCAACGGGCCATCGTCAGCAGGCATGCCCGGACGCGCCACCCAGAACGCCACCAGTCGGGTATGCAAGTCCGACAGCGCATGCGCCACCACCGCGACCTCACCCACGCCAGGATGGTCGCCAAGCACCAGTTCCACGTGTTCGAGTTCGACGCGCAAGCCATTCACCTTGGCCTGATGATCGTAACGCCCGGTCATGCGGATGGTGCCGTGCGGCAGCATGTGCGCCATTTCGCCGGTGCGGAACAGGCGGCCGGAGACCGGACTGTCAGCCAGTCCGCCGCTGATGAAGCGCTCGACGCTCAGTTGCGGCTGATGCAGGTAATCGATCGCCACGCAGGGGCCTGCAATGTAGACCTCGCCTTCCACGCCGGGCGCGACAGCACGGCCGGCGGCGTCCAAGATATGGATGCTGGTATTGGCAATGGGTAGGTAGCCGCCGGGGCCGAGCGCGCGCTGTTGCTCCACGCCGCCGATCGCCTCGTGCAAATAGGTATTGGTTTCGGTACAGCCGAAATCATGCAGCAGTGTGGTGCCCGGGAATTCCTGGCAAAAGCGCTGTTGCAGTGCGGCGCTCAGCGGCCCGCCGTTTATGACTCGGCGTAGACGTTCTGGATGGCGCGCGCCGTTCTGCTTCAAATAGAGCAACAGCTTGATCAGTTGCGGCGTCAGCGTCAGATGGCTCACCTCGTTCTGCGCCAGCCACGCGAACAGCGCCGCCGGCTCGCGCACCATGTGGTCCGGTGCGATCACGGTCGTGATGCCACTCAACACGCCGCCCAGCAATTCCCACATCGACGGCATCACGTTCATGGGCGAACGCTGGGCGATCACGTCGCCAGACTGAAACGGATAGTCGTGCCACATCCAGTGGAAGCGGTTGATCAACTGCAACTGGCTGTGGCGTACACCCTTGGGCTGTCCAGTTGAACCGGATGTGAACATGATCAGCGCGGGCGCGTCGCTGGCGTAACTACCAAAGCCAGAGCCACAGGTATCGGCATCGGCCACCGGCCAGCCGAAGTCCAGGGCTTGCAGCGACAGTTGTGGAAAACCCGCTCCGCCGATTGCATCGGCATTGCCTTGGGCGATCAGGAAGGCCGAAGGCCGCGCGATCGCACACAGCGAGGCAAGATAGGCTTGCGGAAATGCGCGGTCGAGAGGCAGGTAGACCGCCCCCACCATCCAGATCGCCAGAATCGAGACGATCAGATCGCTTGATCGCTCCATGTGGACACCGATCACCTGCCCAGGCTGCACGCCCAGTTGCTGCAGATGATGCGCCAGCACCATCACGCGGTGACGCAGCGCGCCATAGGTCAGGAAACCCGTGGCACCGTGCTCGGGCGCATCGATAATCGCGATACGCTCAGTCCAGGCCACGCTAAGTTCGAAGAACCGGCGCTCCAGCCGTTGCTCGAATGGGAACGACAGATACGGTCCGACGCTCACGCTGCGCTGTGCCGACAGGTCAGATAAGGCCGCCGATGCGGGCGGCCCGACCTGCGCACCGGTCGAATTGGTAGCAGCGGACGCCACACCGAGCCGCATGACGGCGCGCATTTCTTGTATCCAGTTCAGTATCGTTCGCATCATCGCGCCCTATGCTTGCGCCAGTAGCGACTCGACGCGGCCTTGGACCGACACTTGGATATTGCCCACCACCGCTTTCGACACTATGCAAGCGCGCTCAGCCTCCAAGAAGCAGCTCTGCACGGTGCCGCTGAACAGCATGCGCGCGTCCGGTGTCATGTATACCACCGGGTTGTGCCGCAGTTGCGTAAAGACCGGGCCGGACGGCGTGGCGGCAAACACCGCGCTGCTGCTGTTGCGTAATTCGTCAAAGGCGATGCCCTCGAGTTGCAGCAGTGCGGCCAGCGTCATTAGGTAGCAAGAGTTGGCCGCTGCCACCAGCAGCTCTTCCGGGTTGGTGCCGTGGCCAAGCCCCCCCATCTCGCGCGGTACCGAGAAGGTGTTCTCGATCTGTCCGGCTTTCAAGCTACCGGCCCCTTGCATCAATTCCCCGCGCCATTGTCCGGCACATTCAAACGAGTGTTCTGTTGCCATTTTTTTCATCCAGTGATCTGATCATTCAAAGGAGATGTCAATGTATGCTCGCCTTCAGGCGAGCTGCGCCAGTTGCTGCCTGAGCGCCTGTTTCATGACTTTTCCGGTGACGCCGACGGGAATCTCACCGTCGCCCACGATATGCACGCGCGCCAGCATCGGGCGCTGTTTTTGCCGCTGATCGGCGTTGATTCGTTCGAGCAACTCGCCCTCCTGTACGTGCGTACCGGAATGCAGGAACACGAAAACGACCGGCACGCAGACACCGGTTCCGGTGCGCTCACCAGACAAGCCCAGCACGGTGCAATCGAGCAGCTCGGGCTGGTTCTTCAAAATCAGTTCCTCCGTCTGCAGACTGTACAGCACGCCCTCTGCGGTGGTGATGGCATCGCTGATGCGATCGACGTGATAGAAGCAGCCCATGCTGTCTTTGTAGACTAGGTCGCCGGTGAGCCAGTAGCCAGCTAGCTGGCTGCGGTGAGTCAGCAGCGAATCGTTCCAGTAGCCACTGGTGACGCTGGGCGACTTGATGCCGAGCTTACCAACCCGCCCGATCGGCTGCTCGCTGCCATCGTCCGCCAGCACGCGCGCATCGACCCATTCTTGCGGAAGGCCGACGCAACGGTCGAAGTTCTGATCGCCAGCGGTATAGACCACACGAAAACTCGAATGGCCCATTTCGGACGAGCCGAGGCCGTCGATGAACTGCGATCCCTGCACCTTCTGCTGGCCGCGGTAGTGATAACCGTGCCGCACCAGTTGGCGGATATGGGTTTCATGGGCAGCGTCGCCACTGTTGATCCAGTTACTCACCGAACCAAGCGCACGCTGCTCCATGCCGCAGGCCACCATCTCCACATAGGTGGCCGGGAACGACACCACGGTGGATGGTTCAAACTGCTCGATGCTGTCGAGCACTGCGGCGCCTTGCGGCCGCGATACGATCATCAGCGCCGAGCCACACAGGATGGCGTGCATGGCGTAGGCAATAGCCGCGTTGTGCGAGACCGGCAGGCTAGACAGATAGCGTTCCGCGCCCTGAGCCGCCGGCAATCCCAGCAGATGGCGGATGCCATGAAACCATTTTCCATGTTGCAGTAGCACCGGCTTTGGCGTGCCGGTGGTTCCGGAACTGTGGGTAATCATGACCGGATCGAGATGATCATGCTGGAACGGGTAACTTGGGGGCAAAGCCGCGTCGGCCAGCGGCACGATCTCTTCCATGCGACACAGGAAGAGGAACTCGTCCGGCTCGCACAGCGCGATGATGGTATCAAACTGGGCCTGATCAGCCACCACTGCGAGCGCGCCGACGCAGCGAAAATGCTGCAGCGCCACCTGCGGCTGCATGGCACCATTAGTCAGCACCGGAATCGCTCCCAAGCCGGTCAGCGCCATGTAATGGAGCAGGTAGTGAATGCCGTTGCTGCCATACACCGCGATCGGGTCCTTGGCGCGCACGCCCTGGGCCGCGTACCAAGTGGCGAGCGCATCGGTTGCCTGCTTCAGCGAGCGCAGCGACAGCGGCTTGGTGCTGGCCTGCCCCATCAGATAATAGGGGATGTCGGACCACACCTGCGGCTTCGTGCTATCTACTTTAAGGCCGGCGGCAACATGCAGGAAGTTACCCGCGCCCAGAGCGGGATTGAGCTTGAGCCAGTAGCGCTGTTCGGCGCTCAGTATCGATGGAGATTCCTTCATGGTCGCTCCTTATTGCGCGCTGACGAGCGACAAGGTGTCGGAACTATGGTCCAGGCGCATGCTCAGCGCGGTCAGGAAGTGTTCTGGATTCTCGTTCTGGAATACATTGCGGCCGATGCACAAGCCTTTCGCACCGGCTTTCAGGCCGACGGTCAGCAACTTGAGCATCTCGTCGTCGCTGCTACGGCAGCCGCCGGCAAAGAATACATCGATATCCTGGTGCAAACCGTCGAGCAGTTGCGGAATATCGGCGAGCGATTCCGGCTTTTGCAGTTTGATGGCGTCGGCACCCAGTTCCCAGATCGAACGCACCACCTTGCGCAGTGCCGTGATGGCGTCCTCGGCGCTGGCGTTGGTGTGCTGGCATTTGGCCATCACCAGAATCGGCAGGCCGTACTGACTGGCCTGGTCGGCGACCGCGCCCAGCAGACTGAGATTATGGCCATCATTGATGCCATCGAACACCAAATCGAGGCTGAGCGCATCTGCACCCAGGCGCAACGCTGCATCGACCGAAGTGAGTAGCTCCTTGCGATTGGGTTGTACGGAGCTCGACATCGTGCCGTTCATTTGCAGGATAATGCCCTTGCTCAGCAGGCAACCGGTTTCATTGAGGCGCGCAATCATGCCCTTGTGGGCCACCACGGCGGTGATGGCCGGATGGCGCAGCCATTGCGCCAGCTGCGCCGACTGCTCCATCCCCGCCATGCCGCCCGAGGTAAGGCCATGATCGATCGGCACGAGCAAGCCGCGTCCGGTCTCGTGATGGACAATGCGCGACCATCGAGTCAATTTCGTTCCAACCATGATGTGTTTCTCCAAGGTGAATTAGTTGGGCGCGCTGCGAATACCGACGCATCCTGCATCAAGGGCGTGACCTTGATGCACTTCAGACGTCTACCATGATTGGCACTGCCCCCACTGCCATCGTCGCCGACGCGCACGCTACCCAAGTTAAGCCTGGAATTAATACCTCGTCACCCGCGCCAACTCCAAGCGCAAGCAATGCTATTGTCAGCGATGCAGTACCACTTGTAACCGGAGTGCAATATTCAGAGTCACAGTACGCCGCAAAATTTTTTGAGAATATTCTTTCTTTGGTAGTTTCACCGGTAAATGGCCCGCTTATTGTCCAGCGGCCAGAGCGCATGACAGACAGAAGCGCGCGTTCTGTCTCGTCATTATAGGTAGGCCATTTAGGCCAAGCGATTTCGCGATTTTTTTTCCCGCCTTGCAGCGCAAGCCGTTGATCGCATTCCCGTTTATTCATTTTTTTCTACCTGTGAAATAGAATTTTTTAGCGCAGGGCGTGCGGCCAGGCGATGACAGGCAAGCGCCAGAAAACTACAAAAACCTATAGCAAAAGCCAGCGGTAATATCGATGTCACTTTAAAAAAACTTGTTAAGGAAATCGCGACGATACCAATTCCAAACTGAATCGCTCCCATAAGAGCGGATGCCGTACCAGCTTGTTCGGCGTGATGGGCCAGGCCGAGAGCAGTCCCGTTCGGGCTGATAAATCCATGACTGCTCAGAATGCCAAACAGCGCGACAAGAACTACAATCAGCGATGAAAAACCATACAGCTGCGATGCAATTAAGGTAAGTGACAAAACAATTGGTGATAGCAGTGCAATGCCTAATATCCGATCCGGACCAAACCGCTCTACCAATACTGCATTGATCTGTGACCCAACAATCAGACCGGCTGTGTTAGTAAAAAAAACCATTCCAAAATATTGAGGACTGACGCCATATACCTCCATGATAATAAATGGTGCGCAGATCACATAGGCGTATAAGGCAGATTGCATAAGACCAACAACTATGGTGTATGAAAGCAATTGCGTACAACTAAGCAATAACAAATACTGTCTGATAGCGGTCGATGCCGTACTGTGCACGCGCTTTTTTTTCGGTAGTGTTTCTTTGAATGAAAGTATGATGCTGCCAACTAAAAATGCGCCCAACGCTGACATCGCTCCAAATATGGGACGCCACCCAAAGTCTGCCATCCAGCCACCTAATACTGGAGCGATCATAGGACCAGCTAGCACGACCATGAGCATGAATGAAAATGCTTGTGCTGAACCTGTCAAACCAAAACGGTCACGAATAATTGCGCGTCCTATCACAACACCGGCACAGCCGCCCATTCCTTGTACGAAACGCCATGTCATCAGAATCGCAAGGTTCTCTGAAAAAGCACAGCCGACAGATGCAATGGTATAGATCACAATACCAAAACACAGTGGTAATTTTCTACCGATTCGGTCACTCAAAGGACCATATAACAATTGGCCTATAGCCAACCCAGCCAGAAAGACAAGGATGGTGTACTGCACCTGGTTTTGTGGCGCATCAAACTCCGTCATTATTTTGGGGAGAACCGGTAGATACATATCCATTGATATCGGGCCAAGCGCAGTGGCAATGCCTATGAGTAGTAGCCATTTTGGGTAGCGCTCACTGATTAGCTTTGTCTGAGAATACATTAATTTATATCCTTTCCTTTTAAATTATTTCAGCTTTAATTTTTCATTGCGATTAAAAAAATGAGCGAAGTAAAAAAGGTATAGAAACACAACACACATACAGTTGCTGCACCCAATTAAAATTAAATATAAGCAAATATTTTTTTTCAGTCAAATCAGCGGAGGTGCGTATGTTTGTACTTAACTTTCTAAGCTATTTTTTTATCGCTGATTTTTTTTATAAATATCTAATTTAATCAATTTCAATCAATCCCATCTTCGTACAAGTCATAAAAATTGAAACAAATTTAAGCACCTGTTTTTACAAGTATCAAAAATTTCCGACACGTTAATTTATTTTTTTAATGACGATTTTTGTATAAAATTGTGGCGAAAAAAATACGGAAAGTGGATGAGGTATATAGTGGATCCACATATCCGGACCACAGTTTAAACTCGTGTCTGTCGAAAAGAGACGAGGCAGACCATGAGTGAAAATAAGAGAAAAATATTTAGCCGCGTACAAAAAGCCAAGGTGGCAGTTGAGGCGATCAAAGGCGAAAAGACGATCAATCAGATCGCCCAAAAGTTCGGCGTGCATCCGACGCAGGTTAGCCAGTGGAAGAAATAATTATTGGCAAATGCAGGCAGTCTGTTTGAAGGTAAACGTGCTCCGAAACCGGTCAGCACACAGAACGAACCAGACTGTCTCTATGCCAAAATTTGGGAACTGAATATGGAACTCGACTGACCAGTCACGCGCTCGGTCGTGTACGACAAGAAAAAGCGCTTGCAGGAAGAGATCCATCCGTTTGATCGTTTGCTGTTGCAAGTGCTTGGAGATGAATAGTCCAAGCATCCGTTTTACGGCACGCGACGCATGAGGCATGACTTGCCAGGCTGTGGCCATATAGGGCATTGACGCATACATCCAAGGCTTTGAGCGTGTAGATCAAAATACCTGCTCCTGCCGCGACCGAAATAATTGAGTATTTCAGAGCACACGCATGACGGGGTAACGTCGCCATGCCGGTTCGCGATGGCGATGGCAATGCTGGAAAATAAAGTCGAGTACCGCCGTTTGATTACTCTGCAATTCGGGATGGGCCGAACGCCAAGCTTCAAAGGCTGCGCGCGTATCGTCTTCCTCGCGCAAAATCTCGGCGGCGCTGTCTTCGAACACATAGTCGGAATATGCTTCCTTGCGTTCCAGGCAGCTGTTAAAAAATCCCCAGCGGAAAAAACTGTCGTGCGCCTGCGGTTCCAAGGTTTCGATCACATAGCGCGCCTGTGCTTGATCGAGACTGAGCAAGTAATCGCCGGCTTGCGCTTGCACGGTGTCAGCGCGGGCATCGAGACTAAGCTCGTCATGAAACAAATGTCCTTCGTAGGCTTGCGGACGCGATTGCAGCTCAAGAATATGATAAACCTCGACGGCCAAACTTTGCTCTTGCTCCAGCTTTTGCAACTGCACCCCATTCCACTGTAAGCGCTCGATCACGCCACGCCACGCGCAAGGAATCAGGTAAGCGCGCGGCCGCGTGACGACCTCGCTGGCAATGAAGCGGTTGAAATACGGAATCGGTTTTTCCCATGGCTGGCTGCGGTCATACGCCAAGCGTTGGTAGCTGCCGAGCAGGCTGGGCTGGTAACTGGCTTGATAACCTTTGAAGAGAAAACTGACGGGCTGGCTGTGATCGGCTTGCCAGCGCACGATCGCTGTGGCATCGCTGGCCGCGGCGCGGCGCGCGGCGGCACGCAGGCTGCGAATCTGGCTGCCATCGCGTACTGTCAGCGCCAACACCGTTTCCACCAGTGCGCGCATAGCTTCGTAGCGATCGGCAAAGGGTTTGAGCATATGGGTTTCCGGCATGAAGCCTATGCAATGATGCAGGGCCGCATAGCCGGTGGAAAAGCGCGGCGTTTCCAAAAAATCTTCGATGCCATGGTCAGGGATGTCTCGTATTGGATTGACGTACGGACAGGTCGGCCAGCCGCGTTGTTCCATCGCGCTGAAAATCGCCGGCAACATGGCGTGCTTGAGATAGTTGCCGAGCGCGCCGCCGAGCTTGTCGGTCTGGGTTTGAATCAGCGTCATCGTGTATTGGTAGTCGGCACCGTTAGAGGTGTGCGTGTCGACCATGACATCCGGATCCCAAGTACAGAAAAAGCGGTTGAACGTGGCGGCGCTGAGGCTGTCACATTTGATGAAGTCGCGATTGAGATCAAGATGCAGGCTGTTGCCGCGAAACCCGAACTCTTCCGGGCCATCTTGATTCACGCGCGAACTGGCACCACGATCGAGACTACCATCGACATTGTAAAGTGGAATAAAGAGGAACACCGTGTCAGCCAGAGCCGCCAAACGCGCCGGTTGCAGGCATAAGTCACGCACCAAGGCCATGCAGGCATCGACGCCTTCCGGCTCACCGGGGTGAATGCCATTATTATTGAAAAACACCGTTCGTCCAGCGGCGCGCACGCGCTCAGCATCAAACACAGCATCGGCGCTGATGATACCGGCATGAATAGGATGGCCGGCATCGGAGCGACCGATTTCAAAGAAACTCAGCAGTTGCGGAAACGCTGCTGCCAGTTCTTGATAAAACTGTATGCATTGCTGCCAGTTGGTGGTTTGATTGCGGTTACCGGCTTCATACGGTGTGATGAAGGCAGGCGCACATGTCGGCGTAGTGGACATATTGTTCTCAACAAGGCAAAACGACGATTTTAGCCTACATTCATGCGTCTGAATATCTGATCGAAAGCGCGGACTTACTCGGCGTACTTCTGAGCGTTGACGACACCGAATAGGTACAGAGTCGCAAACGCAAGCCACAAAAGGTGCTTCCTGCACGAAGCCCTACCCTGAGATACCGACTTGACAGAGACTCTTTAATACATAGAATGTTCATGGATCACAGATTTTTGATGAAGTAGCACTCGTATTTGCAAAATATGCTAGTAAAATGGACTAAAACAGCGCTTGTCAAGCTTGACTTGATCGCTCAAGCTATCGCAAAAGATAAGCCTGCTCGTGCCACTTCGTTTGGCCAAGAAATCCAACAAAAAACCAAGTACTGAATACGTATTAAATCATAGAATTATTCTTTTTTTTTCCGCAAACAGATACAATCCAAAGCCGTCACCAATGACCTCCGCAGAAACACTCGCCTTAAAAAATACTTGCCCGATTCAACTCGGCGGCCATCGCGCGGCCACGCCGGCCGAGAGTTACGCGCGCATGGCAGAATGGTGCGCGCAGCATGAAGTCGAGCATGATGTGTATGGTGAAGGAGCGCTGGCTCAAGACTTTGAACATAAGATCGCCAGCCTGTTGGGCATGGAAAGTGGCTTGTTCTGCATTACCGGCACGATGGCCCAGGTGACTTGCCTGCGCTTGGCCTGCGACGAGCGCAATAATCGCCTCGTGGCCTTGCATCCGAGTTCACATATTCTGTTGCATGAACGAAGTAATTTTCAAGCACTCGAGCATTTTACGGCGCTGCGTACCGGCCAGCCTTACCGGCCTTGGACGCTGGCTGATCTGCAAGCGCACGGCGAAGCGCTGGCGGCGGTACAGATAGAATTGCCAATGCGGGAAATCGGCGGGCAATTGCCGGATTGGGATGAACTCGAAGCCATCAAGCAATATTGCAAACAGCGCAATATTCATTTGCATATGGATGGTGCCAGGCTATGGGAAGCGGCGGCGGCCTATGGTAAAACGCTGGCGGAAATCGCTGCCGGTTACGATACCGTGTATGTCTCGTTTTACAAAGGCATGGCAGGATTGGGTGGAGCCATGCTGCTCGGCAATGCAGATTTTCTGGCACGCGCACGGGTGTGGATGCACCGTCTCGGTGGCAGCGTGTTTCGGCGCAGTCCATATATTGTGTCAGCGGCGATGCAATTCGATGCCAGACTGGCGGCGATGCCGGCCTGCTTTGCGCGCACACAGCAACTGTATGCTTTGCTAGCCGAGTATCCGCATTTTACGGTCAATCCGACTACGCCACAAAGTAATATGCTGCACTTGTATCTGCCAATCACACGGCAAGCAGCGCAAGCGCTACGCGACCGCATCGCCCGCGAGCATGGCATCTGGCTGTTCAATCAAGCCGTCGACAGTGCCCTGCCACAGCAATGTATGTTTGAGTGGTATGTCGGCGATCAGTTGGTCGCACTCGACGATCAACTGTTACGCCGCGCGCTCGATCTGTTTGCTGATGCGATAGAACAAGCGGCTTGATCAAAAATCTGACCAGGGTTTGAAACTCCGGCCTTCAGAGGCTGTCGCAAAAAGCCTGATGGACGCTTTTTTACACCTGAAACACCGTATACCTCGTCATTCCTGCATGCCGCAGCCTCGTCATTCCCGCATGCTTTTGGCGGGAACCCAGTATCGTTTTCAGCGCTGAAAACACGATCATATCTGGCATTTTCAGTTAAGCACGAACGCCGCTGGGTTCCTGCCAAAAGCGCGCAGGAATGACGTAGCCACCAGTTAGGGTAATGATACCGACTAGCAGACATGGAGCGAACAACTTAATTGATCGTCGCTTGCGACGATCAATTAAGTTGTTCAGCTATCTTGGTCTGCTGCGGCCAGCGCCGCTTCAATGCGGGTGCGGACCAACTGTATGTGGCTGCGTAAGCGATACAATTCTTCCGCATACGACAAGGGTATGCTGATACGGTTAACCTTGACTTCCAATTCATCGAGCAACAGCAATTGTTTACGCAGTAAGGCCGCCCGTTCCGGCTGCGCCGGACTATCGACAATTTGTTCGACTTGGCGCAACTGAGCGTACCAGCGATAGACGCGCGAGCGTATGCGCCAGACATACAGAGGTGGAATAATTTTCGACAGTGGCAGCAGCAAGGCGGCCAGCGGCACGAAAACTATCCACATGCGCTCAAAGAAATTGGCGATCCAAAAACTTAAATAACGCTGCAGCACCGGTGGGCCGTTTTTGTAAAATTTTTCAGCCGCGGCGGCGACTGGAATTTCGCTGTATTTATCGGAGGGGAATTCACCCTGTTTACTGAACCAGTCGGCTTGGCCATGCACTTTGTGTACGGCTTCGAGCATGGCACCCATCAGTGCCGGGTGCAGACTTTCATATGCGACCAAGGTCACGCTTGAGGCGATCAGTTGCACATCGTGCGAGGGAATATCGCGTCCCAGATCGACTACGCCACGCGGTAAGACCACCTTGGATAAAAACGGCAGGCGGCGGGTATACGCTTCGGCTTGCACAAAATTGAACAAGCGTATGCCAGGGGCGCGCATCAATTCTTGTACTAAGGGTGCATCGCCGGCGCTACTCATAACGAGTACATCGAGGTCACCCTTTTGCAGCGCTGCTGCGGCCGCTTCGTCAGTTTGTCTTTGCATGGAGAAAGCGCTGTCATCCAAGCCATTGAGCGCTAAAATCCGGCTGAACAAGCGGTGCATGCCATTGCCTTCGGCACCGAGGTTGAGGCGCTGACCGCGCAGTGCGGTCAAGCTGCGTACTTCCTGTTTGCTGCGATAAAAAATCCAAATCGGTTCGTAAAACAAGCCACCCAGCGAGACTAAGCGTTTTTCCTCGGCCTCTTCGGTACTGGTCGAGCCGCTGCGTACAAAACCGATCATGACAGATGAATCGGGGTCGCTGATTTTTTGCAGATTGTCTTGTGAGCCGGAAGAGTTGGCGATGTGCAGCGTAATCTTTTTTTGTGCCAAGTCGGCCGCATACAATTTCGCGAAATGCGCATACGAACCCTGCGCCGGACCGGCCGCCATCTCGATCACGCGTTTCGGCGCGGGGTCGACCAAATAATAGGCCAGCGTCAGCCCGGCGATCAGAGTGAGTAGCAACGGCCCGAATGCGAGCAACAGATCGCGCAGGGAAAACAAGGTGAATTTCAGCTTACGCATGATGGATGGACCTCGGTATTACAAGGCAGCGGTAACGGCCACGTATTCGGCAGCAAACAGATCGAGTCCGGCACACATGGCGGCATACGCCAATGGCACTTGCGCGGCATCGCCCTTGACACCGAGTTCGATATGGCGGCGCTGGTTTTCGCTCGCCACTGTCGGCAGGCTGAAGACTTTGATCAACGGGTAGTCAGCTTCCAAGCGTTCCATCAAGGGCGTCAAGACCGATTCGATCGCTTCATACACGAACACCGATTGCTCGGCGCGCGCTTGTTGGTGAAACAAATGCGGGTAGTGGGTGTCGAGCACCCACTCTATCATCGGCCAAGCCATCACCGGAAACCCTGGCACGAAGTAATGGCGATCCACGGCAAAGCCGGGAATGCGGTTATACGGATTCGGTATCAATTGCGCACCGAGCGGAAATTCGCCCATTTTCAAGCGCTGCTGATGTTCGGGCGCCGCCAAATTGAGCGTATCACCGGCTTCGGCCGCCATCTCGCGGATGCGTTGCTCGATCAAGAGCTTGGCCCCATCATGTAAGGCCAGTGGTACTTGCAGCGCTGCCGCCGCACCTTGGCGGGTATGGTCGTCCGGGGTGGCACCGATACCGCCGGTAGAAAACACGATATCGTCGCCGGCAAAACTGCGCTGTAGCGTGGCGGTGATTTTTTCGCGACTGTCGCCAACATATTCGGCCCAATCGAGTTGCAGGCCACGCGCATGCAGAATCTCGATGACCTTGGACAAATGTTTGTCTTGGCGTTTTCCCGACAAAATTTCATCACCGATGATAATCAAACCGATTGCCATGCTGTTCCTCTTTTTTTTTGATTAATTCAATGCTGCGGTGGCACGCAAACGCGCCAAGGCAGCCAGGCAGTAGTGCTGAAACCATAAGCCGCTGAATACAAACACCAACACATAGAGCCAAATCGCCAGGGCCGCAAACACCGGCAAAAACAGCATCGATACCACACCACCGAGCCACAATAAGCCCGGTGCCGCACCAAATAGGCCGGCGACGGTACCGATGAGCAGCAAAGACCAGCGATGCTCGCGCAGCAGCAGGCGGCGTTCAGCGGCGTCGGCATGCTCGGCCAGGGCATCATACACAATCACACGATAGGTCAGCCAGCCCCATAACAAAGGCTGGATGATCAATGACAGCAGCGGGATCAAGGTGAGCGGCAAACTGAGTAACCAGAGTGCGGCAAAAATGCCGAACGAGGACAAAGAATGCCACAGACTACCGAACCAACTGCCGCCCCGACGTTGTTCCAATGTCGGGTAATGGCGGCTGCTGACGTGGCGGCTGATGGCCGGCATGGCCAGCGTCCCGATACATAGCAAGGCGGTGAAAACCATCAGCGGCAGCAGCAACCACATCGCCACCAAGGGCACCACCATCGCTTTGAAGGCTAACAGACCGAGCATGCCCAGCACTTCGCCGGCAGTTTGAAACTGGCCATGCACATCAAACCATTGCTGCACATAATCGAGTAAGACTTGCATGCCCAACCACAGTGCCACGCTCCAGATCAGCAGCGCCACCAGAAACGGTAACAACGTCAGCAGCAGCATTTTGATGTGTAATTGGGCAGCGCAGGCGCGACCCCAAGCGATCCCGACATCCACCAGGCGCATTACGAGTTCTCCCTGTCGATGCCGAGCATACGCTTTACGCCCAGATACTGCTGCGACCAAAAGCCTTGGCCATACTCGCGCGCGCGACCTTGAGGTGGCGCTAACTGATCGGCGATGCCGGTGCGGACAAACTCTTGCTGCAGCAAGGCGGTACCGAAGCAGTAATCCCACAGCGGAAATAAGACCGCGAAATTATGCCCGCCTTTGGCCGTATTGGCAGCGCCAGCATGGGCAGGAACGATAGCATGATGTGTGCGATGATAGCGCGGCGATACTAACAAGTACTCGCCGAAGCGGCCGAAATGCAGGCGAACGTTAGCATGCTGCAAACTTTGCAGCATTTGGCTGGCCATCACCAGTAACACATACTGGCCCGGTTCCACACCGATCACCAAGGCGATCAAGCCCATATACACATCGCGTAACAAGTCATCGAGCACATGATTGCGGTTATCACTCCATAAATTCATCTCACGCTGACTGTGATGCAAGCTATGCAAGCCCCACCACCAATCAAAATGATGCGACGCCCGATGATACCAATAATCGAAAAAGTCGAGCACAAACAGGTAAGCAAAAAACAGCAAGGCCGGATAAGTGAGAAAGCCGGACCAGATGTCTTCAAGATTGAAGGGCTGAATGCCCTCCAGATGCAGCCATGCGCTGACTTGATCGAACATAGGGGTCAAGATGAAAAACACCAGTACCGTAAAAGCACCAAGCCGGTGCAATGCAGTGTAGGTGAAATCATTCCAGCGCGCGCGACGGCTGCCGATGGTTTGCACCGGCAACCAAGCCTCGAGTGGGCGCAGGATCACAAACAGCAGCAATAATTGTACCGCGCCGAGCACAAACCACTCGACGCCCTCAAAAGCATCTTCGACGAATTCGCCCAAACCGAGCGCGAACAGGGTCGGCTGCACCAATTGTTCGAAAATCCAAGCCTGTAGCAATGTCAGCTTGTCACTGAAGTGCAGATCGGAACTCATAATGGCTTACCACGGTAAGCGGGATGTTCGCGCAAGGTGGCGAAACAAAAACCTTTTTGTTCCAAGCCGCGGATCAGCGGTTCGAGATTCTCAGGCATCCAGGCCGGCGTGCGCGACCAAATACCGAGGTGGGCCATAAAAATATCGCCATCGCGTAAATTGTCCAGCGCGCGCTGCAGCAGTTGCCGATTACTGAAACGATCGCCCGGCAATTCATCGCCGGAAAAGCCGGCTGCGGCCCAGCCCACATGTTGATAGCCGCAGGCGGCCGCGGCCTTGAGCGCATTCGGCGTGACTTTACCGCCCGGAGCGCGCCAAAACGGGTCGAGTGCTTGTCCGGTCAGCGCCATGAAGCGCTGATCAACACGGCGCAATTCGCTGCAGTACTGGGCCGGCGTCCAGCTGAGTTTTTTGCCGGCCGCGGCACCAAACTGCGGCTTGACCAGCATCTTGCCATCGGCCAGGTCGCCGAGCAGATACACATGATCAAAGCTATGGCTGCCGAAAGCATGGCCGTCTTTGGCTAACGCGCTCCAGTACGTGGACCACGAGGGATCGAGCGAGTAATCCTGGCGCACAGTTTTTTCATTGGCCAGAAAAAATGTCGCGTGAATGTTATGGCGGCGTAAGGTCGTGGCGACCAACTCGGCTTGCGACTGGCTGCCGGTATCAAAAGTCAGATAAATACGCGCGCTGCAGGCCGCGGCCTGCGTGCCGGCGCAGTACAGCGCCAGCGCCGCCGCCAAGATGCCGCGCCAACTGTTACAAATCGGGTGCGCGATTGGCAAAATAGACTCCATGCGGCGAACGTCCGACCGGAATAAGTTTGATGACTTTACGCGTGGCGATATCGATGACCGCGACTTTCTTAATCCAGCGCAGGGTTGCCCACAAGGTCTTGCCGTCGGCACTCACCTCCATGCAATCAGGCCCGCCGGGCACGGCGATGCTGCCGACATTTTCCAGAGTTTGTTGATCGACGATGGTGATTTCATTCGATGTCCGGTTAGAAACAAAGATGTGACGCTTATCGCCGAGTGCACGGAAATTGTGTGTGCCGACGCCGGCTTGGATTTTTTTGACGGTTTTACGAGCGCGCCAGTCGATGACTTCGACATAATTGCTGCCCATAATGCCGACCAGCAAATATTTATCATCGGCAGTCATCATAATGCCTGCCGGTAACTTACCTACCGGCAAGGTCCATTTGACTTTTTGTGTCGCCAAATCGATCGCGGAAACTTGATCACTGCCTTGCTGAGTGATGAAGACCGTGGTGCTGGCGGCATCAAAAGCCATGTGGCTAGGCAATTTCGCCAAGGGAACCCGATTAATGAGTCGGACTTCTTTGCCCTTCATTTCATAAAAATCGACGCGATCAAGCCGCAGTGAATTTGATATTAACCATTTTTGATCAGGCGAAAAGCCGATTTGATAGGGATCGGCAATATCTTTGACGCGCCGCTGAATTTGCCCGCTGCGCGGATCGAGAAACACTAATTCATTACCGACCGCATTGGCGATAATCAAGGATTGATTATCGGGTGTAGCAATCAGATGATGCGGTTCTTTGCCTACAGGAAATGTATCAATTTCCTGATAGGTTTGCTGATCAAGCAAGCTGACGGTGGCGTCGCGCGAATTGAGCACCACCACGACATTGGCTGGGGCTGCCAGCAAAGGCGACGCAAAGCATAAACACGAGAGCAACAACAGAAAACGACGACGCATGAAAAAGATCGCAAATAAATGAGGGAAGCGCGCATTTTACCGTGCATCAGCATGAGCCGCAGAAAAAATGCTTGTGATTTTTTTTTTACTTTTCAGAGGCTTCCAACAACAGCAAGCCGTGAGGCGGCCCAAGAAATTTATGCAAAAACCCTTGAAAACAGCATGACATTGATGACTTTTTTCAAATTTGCACTACAATTGATCTACATTTTTTTTAAAGTACAGGGGAAACCATGAGCATCATTACCACCGTCAGCGGCTTGCAATATGAAGATAAAGTGATAGGCGAAGGCGCCCAAGCAGAGGCTGGCAATCACGTTGTGGTGCACTATACCGGTTGGTTGCAAAATCCGGATGGCAGCGCTGGCAAGAAATTTGATTCCAGCAAAGATCGCAATGATCCTTTCTCTTTCCCACTTGGTGCTGGTCATGTGATCAAGGGTTGGGATGAAGGCGTACAAGGCATGTTGATTGGCGGCACACGCATTCTGACTATTCCATCGGCACTCGGCTATGGCCCACGCGGTGCTGGCGGTGCAATTCCACCGAACGCGACACTGATTTTTGAAGTCGAATTGCTCGGCGTTTAATAATTTAAAACAAAAAAACCAGCTTCACAGCTGGTTTTTTTTGCAGTAAGGGAAGCTTACTCGCGAATGAAATGCTGACGATAATATTTCAATTCTTCTATCGATTCGGCGATATCGGCCAAGGCCGTATGTTTTTGCTGCTTTTTGAAGCCAGCGAGTAATTCCGGCTTCCAGCGACGGCACAATTCTTTCAGGGTGGAAACGTCAAGGTTGCGATAATGAAAGAATGCCTCGAGTTTCGGCATGCCACGGGCCATGAAGCGACGATCTTGGCAAATCGTATTGCCGCACATCGGCGACTTCCCAGCCGGCACGTAGGGTTTGAGGAAGGCGATCAGCGCGTCTTCGGCATCGGCTTCAGAGACGGTTGAAGCTTTGACTTTATCGATCAAACCGGAGCGACCATGTGTACCCTTGTTCCAAGCATCCATCTTACCGAGGGTTTCATCAGACTGATGAATCGCAAATACCGGGCCTTCGGCCAGCACGTTGAGCTGCGAATCGGTGACAATGACGGCGATTTCGATGATGCGATCACCATCCGGGTCGAGACCGGTCATTTCCAGGTCGACCCAGATCAGATTGAGTTCGTTCGGACGCGCTGGAATGCGCGTGTTTGCTTCAATGTCGGTCGCTTGTGACATAATTACCCCTTGATAAAGCGCCGGCAGTACCGGCAGCCATGATTTCTTTGTGTTTTCTCACGCAGTGCGAGCCTGTGTGAGATTGATAATAGGATAAAACCGAGATTTTATCTAAGTCCGGCTTGATCGGACAATAAAATACTTCCCCAGCTTTTTTTGAATGCGTCATTTTCCCATGAATTCAATTACTTTTTCGGTTTTCTTCGTCGCCTTTCTATTGCTCACGCTGTGCGTGCAATTTTGGCTGGGGTCGCGCCACATCCGCCATATTCTGCGCCATCGCACCGTGGTACCGGCCCGCTTCGCACAAAAAATTGCCCTGCCAGCCCATCAAAAGGCAGCCGATTACAGCATCGCCAAAACCAAACTCAGTCTGCTGAGTTTGCTGTTCAATGGCCTGGTGCTGATCGGTTTCACCCTCTTCGGCGGCTTGCAATGGCTGTCCGTGCATTTACTGGAACTGATAGGTTCCGGCATGCTGTACCAAATCGCCCTGCTCGCTGCCTTCGTCGTCATCAGTAGTGTGCTGGAATTACCGTTTTCTTATTACACGCAATTCGTGTTAGAACAAAAATTCGGTTTCAATAAAATGACACCGGCACTGTTCTTTGGCGATATGATCAAAAACAGCGCGCTCGGCTGCGCCATCGGTTTGCCGCTGATCTGGGTCGTGCTCAGCTTGATGGAGCAAGCCGGTGCCAACTGGTGGCTCTATGCCTGGCTGGTATGGAGCGGTTTTCAATTGCTGATGATGTCGATCTATCCTAGCGTAATCGCCCCGCTGTTCAATAAATTCACCCCGCTCGACGATGCTGCGCTGCGCACGCGGATAGAAAATCTGATGCAACGCGTCGGTTTTGCCTCCAAAGGTTTGTTCGTCATGGATGGTTCCAAGCGCAGCGCGCATGGCAATGCTTATTTTTCCGGCTTCGGGGCCGGCAAGCGCATCGTGTTTTTCGATACGCTGTTGGCACGTCTGGCCCCGCAAGAAATTGAAGCGGTGTTGGCGCATGAACTCGGACATTTCAAACTCAAGCATATCGTCAAGCGCATGCTCGTGATTTTTACGCTGTCGCTGGGCTTTCTGGCGCTGCTCGGTTTTCTCAAGCAGCAAGTGTGGTTCTATACCGGCCTCGGCGTCGACCCGATGTTGTTGGCAAAAAATGATGCCATGGCCTTGATTTTGTTCCTGCTCTGCATTCCGGTGTTCGGTTTTTTGTTTTCGCCACTGAGCGCCATCAGCTCGCGTCGGCATGAATTCGAAGCCGATGCCTTCGCTGCCAAGCATACCAATGCTAACGACCTCGTCGCCGCGCTGGTAAAACTGTATGAAGACAACGCCGCAACGCTCACGCCCGACCCGCTGTATTCGTCTTTTTACGATTCCCACCCGCCGGCGACAGTGCGCATCGACCATCTGCTGGCTGCACACTGACTACTCTTTAAGGACCGACCATGATTAAAACTACCGATTTACTGGCGAGCACATCGCAGCACACCGAAACTGCGCTGCCACAAGCGGAGCTGGCTGCTTATTTTGCCGCCACCCCGGGCTGGAGCCAAGATGGCGCGCGCATCGTCAAGACCTACCAATTTAAAAATTACTATGAAACTCTGGCCTTCATCAACGCGATTGCCTACGTGATTCACGCCCAAGACCACCATCCGGAATTAGTCGTCAGCTTCAACCGCTGTGTCATCAAGTTTGACACTCACACCGTCAACGATGGCCATGGTGGTATTTCGGTCAATGATTTCATCTGTGCGGCCAAGGTTGATGCCGTGTTCGAGCAAAGCTTTTCCTGATGGCGCATCAACAAGGTCTGGTCATCGCCGCGCATGGCCGTCATTATTTAATCCAAGCCGAAGTGGCTGGTGAAACGCTGAAACTGCACTGCGTCACGCGCGGCAAAAAAACTGATGTCTCGGTCGGCGATGTTGTCGAGTTAGCGCTGACATCAAAAAATCAGGGGGTCATCGAAGCGATCACGCCGCGTAAAACGCTGCTGTATCGCTCGGACCAATATAAATCGAAAATGTTGGCCGCCAATTTAAGCCAATTGGTGATCGTGGTTGCCACCGAACCGAGTTTTACCGATGATTTGGTTTCGCGTGCACTGGTGGCAGCGGAATCATCGGGTATCAAGCCGCATATCATTCTCAACAAGATCGATGTCACGGAATCGCTGGCCAAGGCGCGCCAGCGCGTCGGACTGTATGCCGGCCTCGGCTATCCGGTGCATGAAGTGTCGGTGCGCGCTGACCCCGAGGGTACCCGTGTAGCGATGGACCAGTTGATGCGTGGCCAAAGTACGATCCTGATCGGCCAGTCGGGCATGGGCAAATCTTCGCTGATCAACCTGCTGATACCGGATGCCGAAATCGCCACACGCGAAATTTCTGCGGCGCTCGACACCGGCAAGCACACCACCACCTTCACCCGCTTGTACCAGATGGATCAAAATTCGTATGTGATCGATTCGCCCGGCTTTCAAGAGTTCGGCTTGCATCAGCTCAGCGAAGGCATGCTGGAGCGAGCTTTCCCGGAATTTTTACCACATCTGGGGAAATGCAAATTCTATAATTGCCACCATCACAGCGAACCGCAATGCGCGGTGCTGGCGGCAGTTAAGGAAGGCACGATTTCGGCCATGCGGCACCAACTATTTGAACAACTGGTGCATGAATCGGCACAAACCATCGGTTACTGAATCAGTTTTACAATTGTCCTTGCTTGAGGCGCGCATACCAACTCAGTTCGCCGGCGCTGAAAGCGTGTTGCAGCATCCGCTCAGGCACTTCCCAAACAATCACCTTGGGAGGTGTCTGCTGCAGTGCCGGACTGTGCAGGTAGGCCGTGGCGGCACCGTCAAAGTCGCCGCCATCTTTGGCCAGATTCGCCACCGGTGCGGCCAGATGTTGGCTCAAAAAAGGCACGAAGTTACCGCGTAAACTGTAGGAAGTGCCGATCACCGCCACCGTCGGCAAGCCGGCATCACCAAACAAATCATCGCTGGCCACCGCGACCGCAGCGACCTTGCTTTGCGCGCTGATTTCTATGCTGGGACGCAATGCCGCCGGCAAACCCTCGAGATTCGCGACCCGCATCAAGTCGCCGGGGCGTTCAGCTTGTATGGTGCTAACCGCACCGGTCGGCAGCACGGCGCGCTGACCCGTCACCAATTGCAGAGCCTGCAGACGCGCGGCAATAGCGGCGGCGGCGGCATTCGCGCCGGCTTCATTCCAATGCGAATCGCTGCGATAGTAACGTTCGCCGGCGAGCGCCGTCAGTGGCGTCGCCAAATCCAACACCTCAACACCATTGCCGCGCAAGTTACTTAGCCATTGCCGGGTGCGTGGCGCGAAACGCGCCGGCCGCGCCACCCCGCACAGATGCGCGGCTTCGATGCGTGATTTATCGGGTACCAAGGCGACCAAGAGTGCGATGCCGCGTTGTCGCAGCAAACCCGCCACTTGCGCCACCATGTAAGCACGCGCCGCGGCATTCTGCTCGCCACCCGGATACACAGTCAGTTCATCACTGAGAAAAAACCAACCGGGACAACCGGCGGCCACCGACGGCCCGCTGTCATGCGCGAGGTTCCAATCGACCGCGCGCTCAATCTTGGCGAACGGCTGGCTCCATACAAAATGCGTATTCAATTCGCTGGTAAAGCGTCGACTCGCCGTGCCATCGGCAATCCGCTGTAACACTGCCATCTCCTGCCAAGCCTTGCTCGGTACCGCCCGTAAGGAAGTCAAGGCCACCACCAAACCGATCAGCAGGATAAGGCCGAACGCCAGCGCTGGCAAATAGCGCCAGCGGCCGGCAGTGTGGTGATCGAAAGAGAAGGATTCGCTCATGAAGGGGTCTTTTAAAACTGAAAATATAAAAACGGAATCGCTTTTTGTCCGGCCAGCACAATGAGCGCATACATGAAGCTCAAGACCGGCCACAGCATGCTCCACCAAGCCAAGCCAAGGCCGCCGCGGCGTGCTACTGCCGTGGCTGGATAGAGTAGCAATGCCACAGCGAGGGCGAAGGTAATCAGGATGCCGGGGCGCAGCGCCAGTTGTAATTCATCGCCTAGTCCCATGCCGTGCAGACCGAATTGTCCGGCCCACATCGCCATGGCATTGTCAAAGCCGGCGGCGCGGAAGATGGTCCAAGCCAGCATCACGACCAGTAAAGTGGCCAGCCGTCCCAGCCAATCGGGCAATTGCCAGCCGCGCTGGGTAAATGCGCGATCACAGCACAAAGCACTGCCATGTATCACACCCCAGATCAGGTAATTCCAGTTTTCACCGCCATGCCACAAACCGCCAATGGCCATCGTCAGCATTAAATTGACGTAGGTGCGCCCAGGTCCTTGGCGGTTGCCGCCCAGACTGATATAGAGGTAATCGCGCAGCCACGACGACAGCGTCATATGCCAGCGCCGCCAAAAATCTTGGATCGAGGTCGACAAATATGGATGATTGAAATTTTCCGCAAAATGAAACCCGAGCATGAGACCGAGACCGATCGCCATGGCGCTGTAGCCGGCAAAATCAAAATACAATTGCAGCGTATAGGCTAAGCAACCGATCCAGGCGTCGCCAAAGGCTGGTTGCTTCAGGCCGAAGGCCAGCGTCACCACGGGCACGAGCGTATCGGCAATCAGCACTTTCATGGAAAAGCCGAGCATAAAACGGCGTGCGCCGGCGCTGAATTTATCGAGCGAGAGCACCCGTTGGCGCAATTCTTTGTCGATGATTTTGTAGCGCACGATGGGCCCGGCGATCAAATGCGGAAACATCGCCATGTAGGCGCTGAAAGAAATGAAGCTGTACTGTGCCGGCACGACTTTACGGCGCACATCGACGACATACGAAATCGCATGCAAAACGGTAAACGACAAACCTATGGGTAGCATCAAATTCACCCACGGCAGCGGCGGCAATTGCTGCCCCGTCAGCAGGGTATTGAGCGAGGCCACCAGCATATTGGTGTATTTATACCACACCAGCGCTGCCAGATTGAGCACGATGGTGGCGACCATCAGGCGGGTCTTGTCTTGCTCGTGACGACACTTGTCGATCCAGATCGCCGCCAGCCAAGCCAGTATCGTCAAGGCGATGATCAGCAGCAGAAACTTCGGCGTCCACCAGGCATAGAACAACCAACTGCCGAGCAGCAGGGTATGGTTGCGCCAGCGCTGAGGCGTGAGCCAATACAGTGCAAAAAACACTGGCAAAAACAGGCAGAGAAATTCCAGTGAGGCGAATACCATGGCGAACTCTCAACTCAAGAGGTCGAATCGCGCACAAAAAACGCCTGACGGCCCTTCTTGGCAGGAATCAGAATCACGCTGTAGCGTTCGCCCGCTTGCAGTTGCGATAAATCGATCACGCTACCGACCGCCTCGGCAGCACAATTGACTTGTACCTTAAGGCTGACTGGATTGAGCAGACGACGCTGCGTGCTCGCGCTCTTCACCGCTTCAAAAATCAGTGCGTTTTTCGGCCCACCGGTCAAGCCGGCAGCGGCACACGATGGATCGGCATTGAGCAGCGCTAAGGAGGCACGCATGGCATTGAAATCGGTCGGGGCTTCGCGTACGATCAAGCTCTCTATACTCGCGCCTTGGTTAAGCAAGGCCACGGTGACGAATTCACCGGGTTTCGCCACCACCTCGATGGTGCTCTTGGATTTACCGATCTGCACCGTGGCAGTCAGCTTGTCGCCGGCCTTGACCGGATAAAAACGCGACACGCGACCGACCGCTTTCGCGTCGAGCGACAGCTTGGCACTGCCGTTGACGATGCTGGCTGCTTCGCTGCCGGCGTTGAGAAAACGGACGAAGGAAGAGTCTTGGCCAGGGCCGGTTTCATATAAAGGATTGTCGGCCAGCGCCAGCGCTGCGGCAGTCGCCAGCAGCACAGTGAGTAGAATTTTTTTCATTTTTGTTCTCTTCATTCATCACAAACAAGGCCTGCCCCCAATCGAGTGCAGACCCGCTTCCATCAGTGTTTGATAGTTTTTAAAATCGTCGGGGTGGCGATGGCGTTGCCGATCGCTGCGCCCCAAGATTGGTAACCGGCACCGTCGAAATGCTGACCGTCGATGGTGCCCCACTCACCCGGTTGCGACAGGCTGAGCGAATCAACATAGGTGCACGGAGCCACGATGTCGGCCAAATAGCCGGACATTTCTTTGGCACGTGCATAGGTTTTGCCGAATTTACCGCCTTCGGTGCCCCAAGCCGGGCCGACCCAGACGCAGGCCACACCATTGTTTTTGATACCCTTGGTCAGGCGCGAGACTTGTTGCCAGACCCAAGTTTTTTGCAATTCCGGCTGGGTATACGAAGCCATGGTGTCGCCGTTGACGACGACCACCAGATTCGGTTTGTAGGTTTTGACCAGCTCATTAAAGGGACGCGTCATCGCCTCTTGCCCCTCTTTCACTTCCACCGGACCATCCTTGAGGCGCACCGCACCGCCGCAGGATGATTGCGTCTTGACCATCCATTCACCGGCCGCGACACCGCAGGCACCGAAGGAATAGACCACGGCACCCTTGTTCATCAAATCGTCATGCAAGGTGGTGATGAGGTAATCGGGCGTCGACATGTGGCTGTCGCCGATGATGAGGACGGTCAGTCCGGCTAAAAGTGCGCTCATAATGGCTCTCGATTGGTAAGATGGCAGAAATTTCGGGAAGACAAGTTGTCAGTCTGCACATTATAGATAGGATGTTGCATTTTGCTACTGACAGATCGACAAGATTACCAAGCGGATTTAAGTTTTTTTTATAATTGACGAAAATTAACAAATCGCGGTATGGTGAAAGCTATCGGCGTCCGCTTCGTGGCAAAAGCGCAGCAAAAATGCGGACGTTTGATTTTTTTTGAGAAAATTCTGTTTTAATTGCCCATTTCCTGAATTTAATATGGGAACGCGATTTTAATCCCTTATAATTAAGCAGTTATGACATGCGGCGGCAAGCTAAACTTGCTGCCCGTTTTATTTATGGCTATCAAACACTTCCTGCAATTCTCCGATTTCACGCTCACTGAGTTCGACTATGTGATGCAGCGTGCGCGTATCATTAAACAACGCTTTAAGGCGTATCAACCTTACCATCCGCTGCTCGACCGAACGTTGGTCATGGTGTTTGAAAAAAATTCCACGCGTACGCGCCTCTCATTCGAAGCCGGTATGCACCAGCTCGGCGGTGCCGCCATCTATCTCAATACCCGCGACAGTCAACTCGGCCGCGGCGAACCGGTGGAAGATGCCGGTCAAGTGATGTCACGCATGTGCGACATCATCATGATCCGCACCTTTGAGCAAGAAATGATAGAACGTTTCGCCGCCAATTCACGCGTACCGGTGATCAATGGGCTGACCAATCAGCACCATCCATGTCAAGTGCTGGCCGATGTCTTTACCTACATCGAACATCGCGGCTCGATTGCCGGCAAAAAAGTGGCATGGATAGGCGACGCCAACAATATGCTTTATTCGTGGTTGCAAGCGGCGCGCATTTTCGGCTTCCATCTGCATGTCTCTACCCCCAAGGGTTACGACATGGACATGAGCTTGGTCGGCCCGGAAACTGCTCACTACACGCTGTTCGATCAACCATCCGATGCCTGTGCCGGCGTTGACCTGGTCAACACCGACGTCTGGACCAGCATGGGCTATGAGGCGGAAAATCAAGCGCGCTTACAAGCCTTCGATGGCTGGATCGTCGATGAAGCGAAAATGGCACGTGCCCATCCCGATGCCTTGTTCATGCACTGTCTGCCAGCCCATCGCGGCGAAGAAGTCTCGGCCGGCGTGATCGACGGCCCGCAATCGGTAGTCTGGGACGAAGCGGAAAACCGCCTGCATGTGCAAAAAGCCCTGCTCGAATATCTGGTGGTCGGCGAAATTAGCTGAAGCCCGCGCGCCTGACATACATCAATCAGTTTCACTAAAATTTTTTGAAAGCGAACTATGAGTGATATTAAAAAAGTTGTCCTCGCCTATTCCGGCGGACTCGATACTTCGGTCATCCTGAAATGGTTGCAAGATAATTATCAATGCGAAATCGTGACGTTCACCGCCGATCTCGGCCAAGGTGAAGAGCTCGAACCGGCGCGTGCCAAAGCGATCAAATTCGGCATCAAACCGGAAAACATTTACATCGACGATGTGCGCGAAGAATTCGTGCGCGATTTCGTCTTTCCTATGTTCCGCGCCAATACGATTTATGAAGGCGAATACCTGCTCGGCACCTCGATTGCGCGTCCGCTGATTGCCAAACGTCTGATCGAGATCGCCAAAGAAACCGGTGCCGATGCGATTTCCCACGGTGCTACCGGCAAAGGCAATGACCAAGTCCGTTTCGAACTCGGTGCCTATGCCTTGATGCCGGGCGTGAAGATCATCGCCCCATGGCGCGAATGGGATTTGCTGTCGCGTGAAAAATTGATGAAATATGCCGAAGATGCCGGCATCGCCATCGACCAGAAGCATAAAAACGGCGGTGCGCCGTATTCGATGGATGCCAATCTGCTGCACATCAGTTTCGAAGGCCGCCATTTGGAAAACCCAAGCGCCGAAGCGGAAGAATCGATGTGGCGCTGGACCGTCAGCCCAGAACAAGCACCGGACGCGCCGGAATACCTCGATTTGGAATTCGAACGCGGTGACATCGTCGCCATCAACGGCGTACGCATGTCGCCTGCCACCGTACTGACCGAACTCAATCGTGTCGGTGGCAAGCACGGCATTGGCCGGCTCGATCTGGTCGAAAACCGTTATGTCGGCATGAAATCGCGCGGCTGTTACGAAACCCCGGGCGGCACCATCATGCTGCGCGCGCATCGCGCCATCGAATCGATCACGCTCGACCGCGAAGTCGCGCATTTGAAAGATGATCTGATGCCGCGTTACGCCAGCATGATTTACAACGGCTACTGGTGGGCTCCGGAGCGCGTAGCACTGCAAACTTTGATCGACCATACACAACATACAGTCAACGGCTGGGTGCGTCTGAAGCTGTACAAAGGCAATGTCATCACGGTCTCGCGCGATTCCAAAACTGATTCGTTATTCGACATGAACATCGCCACCTTCGATGAAGATGGCGGCGCATACAACCAAGCCGATGCCGGTGGGTTCATCAAACTCAATGCGCTGCGTCTGCGTATTGCCGCCAATGCCCGCGCTAAACGCGGTCAATAATCGAGCGACAGCACTGTTTCTCTCCTGAGCCCGCGCAACACTGATGCGGGCTCTTTGTTTGGATAAAAAATGAGCACACAATTCGATCAAGTCAGCGTCGTCAAAAAAGCCAATCTGTATTTCGATGGTAAATGCATCTCGCATACCGTCCTGTTCGCTGACGGCAGTAAAAAAACCATCGGTGTGATTTTCCCATCGAGCTTGGTATTCAATACCGGCGCGGCGGAAATCATGGAACTCAATGGCGGCCAGTGTCGCATACGCTTGGCTGGTGACAGCGCTTGGCATACCTACCAAGGCGGCGAACAATTCAGCGTTCCGGCCAATTCCAGCTTTGAAATCGAAACACTGGAAACGCTCGATTACGTTTGCCATTTCGTGTAAGTTGTCCTTCACGAATAAGCAAAAAGCGCAGCCACGGCTGCGCTTTTTGCTTATTCAATCAGATCTCAATCGCGATGATCGCCACGGCCGCCACGGTCACCATGATCGCCGCGATCGCCACGGTCACCATGATCACCACGGTCATTGCGCCGCTCATCACGTCGTTCATCATGCCGTTCATCACGGCGCTGTTCAAAATGCTCTTCGCGGCGTTCCTCATGACGCTCTACCGCGCGGCCATTGTTCCACTCACGCCCACGTTCACGGTACTGCGGTACGAATACATTGTTGTACCAATTATTGTGAACGAAATACACTTGACGGCCGCATGCACCGTAATTGCCACAATACCGACGCCAGTTACGCGACTGCGCTTCCGGTACCCGCAGATACATTGGCTCTTCAACATATCCATACGATGGGCGAGCAATCAAGATCGGCTGATTGTAAATCAACTGCGGGCGACCGCCATTGCCGATATCGATTTGTCCATAGAAACCCGGTTCACCGATAGACACGGAAACACCGACGTTACCGGCAAATACAGGGCTGACTGCCAAAACGGTCAAGGCAGCAAGTAGTAATTTTTTCATGATGGTCATCCTTTGACTGGTTATTGACTTAACGCAACAGCAAGGCAATCCGATGACAAGAATGGAAAATAAGTGCCTCGGCATAGCGGGTCAGGACCAAGGGATGTTGACGTATTGCTGCCTGCAGGAGTAGGATTGAATCCTATCGAATCGGAGATTCAACATGCGAACTACCCGGCAATTGAATATCACTTTGCCAAATGAACTGGCGGATATCATCAAAACGAAAGTGGCGGCAGGCGAGTATGCCACCGAGAGCGAAGTCATCCGTGACGGCTTGCGCGCCCTGATAGCTCGTGACCATGCTGTGGATAACTGGCTGATCCAAGAAGTGGGACCCTCCTATGATGCCCTGAAAGCAGACCCGGCACGGGCAGTAACGATCAAACAATTACGGGCATCCCTCGCGGCGGAACACAAAAAGGTCAAAGCAATAGTGTGATGCAATCTCAGATCTTGGCGAGCTTACGGAAATCGCGCGGCCGAAAGCCCATCACACCGAGCGCCGCAAAATAACTGCCGGCAGACGCCACGATCAGCCCCAGCAATATCGCCGCGCGCAGCAACGGTGCCTGCTTCATACCCAGCCAATCGACTTGATCTGAAATCAGCGAGGCTACTGCCGCCATGAGCATGAGTGCGGCAGCCAGCTTAAGTAAAAACATAGGCCAGCCTGGTTTCGGGGTAAAAATGCCGCGTCGACGCAGGCCGATGAACAAGAACAAAGCATTGATACAGGCACCCAAACCGACCGACAAAGCCAGGCCGGCATGAGCAAAGCGCGGTACGAAGATGAGATTCATCAATTGGGTGGCGATCATCACCGTAACAGCAATTTTCACCGGCGTGCGGATGTCTTGACGTGCGTAAAATCCCGGTGCCAGAATTTTCACGACAATCAAACCGATCAAGCCCAGACCATAGGCGACCAAGGCATGCGACGTCATCTGCACCGCATGGGCATCAAATTTACCATGATGGAATAAGGTCGCCGTCAAGGCTTGCGGGATCGTTGCCAGCGCCACGCCAGCCGGCATCGCCAACAAAAATGTCAGGCGCAAACCCCAGTCGAGCAAAGCCGAATACTCGACGGTATCGCCATCGGCATTGGCTTTCGACAGACCGGGCAAGAGAATGGTGCCGAGTGCCACGCCCAGCAAGGCGGTCGGAAATTCCATCAAGCGGTCAGCACTGGCCAGCCAACTGGTACTCCCGGCCGCCATGTTCGAAGCTAAGCTGGTATTGATGAGGATGCTGATTTGCGAAGCCGACACGGCGAGAATCGCCGGCAGCATATTGCGCAAGATGCGGCGCACGCCCGGGTCTTCCCATGCCGTACCGGGACGCCAACCTATGCGTGGCAACATGCCGATCTTGATCAGTGCCGGCACCTGTATCGCCAATTGCAATACCCCGCCGACAAACACGGCAATGGCCAGCGCATAAATCGGTTGCGCCAGATAGCGCGATAAAAACAAGGAACCGGCAATCGAGCTGAGGTTATACACCACCGGTGTGAAGGCCGGTACTTTGAATTCGCGCCAAGTATTCAAAATCCCACCGGCCAGCGCCACCATGGACATGAAGCCGATGTAGGGGAACATGATGCGCGTCATCACCACGGTCGCATCGAACACGCCGGGCTGGGAAGTCAGGCCACTGGCGGCGAAATACAAGATCAGCGGTGCGCCGATGATGCCTAGCACACAGGTCAACAGCAAGGCCCAAGTCAGCAAGGTGGCGACATGGTCGACCAATTGTTTGGTCGCGCGCGCGCCCTGCTGGCTTTTGTATTCGGCTAAGATAGGCACAAAGGCTTGGGCAAACGCCCCTTCGGCGAACAGGCGGCGCAACAGATTCGGAATGCGAAACGCGATATTGAAGGCGTCGGTCAGCGCATTGGCACCGAATTGCGTGGTAATGAGCACATCGCGCGCCAGACCGGTGATACGCGAGAGCATGGTCATGCCGCTGATGGAAGCGAGGGTTTTTATTAAATTCATGGTGCCGCATTATATATCGTGCACCGCAATATCTTTCGAAACTGCGTGGATTTGCTACACTGGAGTCTGTCCATCACCTACTGGAGTTCATCGATGTCGCGTTTTCAAGCTGCTTTGCGCTGCATACTGTTACTGGCCACGTTCTGTTGCAGTGCCGCCCGGGCTGCGGCACCCGTAACAACGCCGCTCGACGCCGCGGCACAAGCGCTGTTTCAATCAGGCTTTCAAGGTGCGGTGCTGGCCGCACGCGGCGAGCGCATCCTGCACCAGAGCGCCAGTAAGAACTTCGGCCCACTCACGCGCAGCTTCCGTTTCGCCTCTATTACCAAGCAAATGACCGCGATCATGCTGATGCAAGAAGTCGAGGCAGGTCATCTGCAACTCGATGCGCCGCTGTCAACTTGGTGGCCCGATTATCCGAATGTGGCCGCGCGTGCGATCACGCTGCGCCAATTCATGATGCATTATTCCGGCCTGGCTAATGACAATGCCGACCCCGGCTTTCACATGCAAAATGCCGGCAATGGTGACGACATGCAGAAATTTGCCACCGGCTTGTGCGCCGCTCCGCTCAAGAGCGTGCCCGGCAGCAGTTTCGATTACAATAATTGCGATTATCTGGTGCTCGGCGCTTTACTTGAACGCGTGACTGGTCAATCCTTCACCGATTTACTCACACAGCGGATCTTCCAAGTGGCCGGCATGCGCCATGCCGGCTTGTACAGCGCCGCGCATGTCGACGATGCCAGCCATCTGCATGGCATCCTCGATGGCAAACCCGAGCCGGCCGTGAATTTCGCCAGCTATGCGGCGGCCGGCGGCAGCTATGGCACGCTACAAGATTTGCTGGCCTTCGACCGCGCCTTCCTCAATGGCAAACTGCTGTCTTCCTCTGCCCGCACCGTGATGACCACGCCCAATGCTGTCGGTGGTGCGCTCGGAGTGTGGGTCTATCCTTTCCGCGCAGCCAATGCCGAGCAGCCTAGCGTGATCGTCGAACGTCAGGGTTGGATCGCCGGCGTGCGCATACTCAATCTCATCGATCTGCAGAGTGGAAATATTCTCATTCTGGTCAGCGCCGATGGCGACCTCGATCTGAGCCAAACCTGGGCCGAGCACGGGCCGGCTGCGCCCTTGCTCAAGGCTTTGTTGCTGAGCAAGTAAGCGAAAAAACCTGCCAGCGTCCCGGATTTTGCCTACGGCGCGGTCGTTGCTTACTGTTTTGAACGCATACGATACAATAGATTCAGTAGCCTGTAAAAATGAGCTGACAGTAGTATGCTTGTTTTTTAAAACTCGCTAAGCTTGACGCTTGTTACAAATGATGAAAGGTAACACCATGATTGATTACCATCCAATTATCACCATGGAGCCAGGAAAACGTTCCGGTAAGCCATGCATTCGAGGCCTGCGCATCACTGTGCAAGATGTTCTCGACTGGTTGGCCTCGGGCATGACTACCGAGGAAATTTTGCTCGACTATCCGGAATTACAACGCGACGACGTACTCGCTTGTCTTGCCTATGCGGCAGGAAGGGAACGCCATGGTGCTATCTTCCAAATGACAGCATGAAATTACTACTCGACGAGAATCTGTCATATCGCATTGTCGCATCGCTGCAAGGAAGCTATCCTGGCACGACGCATGTCAGGCTGACAGGCTTGGAACGTGCCGATGACAAGGCGATTTGGCAGTTCGCCAAAGAAAACGATTATGTAATCGTCACCAAAGATGAAGATTTCCACGGTTTATCCGGGCTGATCGGCCATCCTCCTCGAGTGGTAAGCCTATGCTTAGGCAACAGCTCAAACCAAGCCGTCGTCAATACCCTGCTCAATAATGCCGATACCATCATTGCTGCTTTTCTCGATCTGGACATTGGTTTTTTGGAAATCAGCTGACTTTTTTCACTTACCCGATCATACGCTCCCCTTGCGCTTGTCGGTTGGATCAGATACGGGCATGAGCAAGATCTGAACGCCGTCCGTATATGGCGATCGAACGAGCTGCACGAGAAGACCGCCTGTACACTATGCTGCAAGTGCCCCTCAAGCCATCCCCTCCGCCATCAGACTCACCGCAATTTGATGCGTATCTTTCAGTGTTTGCAAGACGATGTTAGAGCGGATATCAAGCACGCCGGTGGTTTTATACAGGCGCTCGAGTACGAAGCTGGAATAGTGTTTGAGATTTCTGGCGCGCACGCGCAGCAAATAATTGGCGTCACCGGTGATGATGTAGGAACCGATCACTTCCGGCCACTGCTGCAAGGCTTGCGAAAAATTTTCATGCCATTGCTCTACATCGCGCCGCATCGTCACCTGCACAAAGGCATCGACCTCAAGGCCAACCGCTGCCGCATCGATCACTGCGCAGTAATGGTGAATAATGCCGCCCTCTTCAAGCATGCGCACGCGGCGCAGACAAGCGGAAGGTGAGAGGCACACGGTATCGGCTAATTCTTGATTGCTGATGCGGCCGTCGCTTTGTAAGCTATGCAGAATTTTTAAGTCGGTGGCGTCGAGTTGCATAGTCATTTTTTCCTGAAGTGTGCGCTGCATCAAGTCATTTTCAATTTATATTTTAAAATAATACTTATTCTTCGCAGTATATTCGAAATAAGGCAAAATTCACGCTGCAGTTTGCAAGAATTCTCCAAGCATTCCGGCATAAAATAAGGGTATTCCCTATTTACAAAGAGCGGAGCGTTTTTCATGCAACAGCAAATCCTGTGGGACATCAGTCCGACGCTGCGGCTCGGCATGCCGGTCTGGCCTGGCGACAGCGCCTATACCAGTGAAACCACGTGGCAGATTGCTGATGGCTGTCCGGTCAAGGTCAGCAAGCTGAGTATGTCGACCCATACCGGCGCGCATTGCGATGCGCCTTCACATTACGATGCGCACGGCCGCGCCATCGATGAAGTCGCGCTGGACAGCTATCTCGGGCCCTGCCGCGTGATTCATTGCCTGGGCGTGAAACAAGTCGATATGGCACAGATTCTGCCATTTCTCGCGCAACTGCCGCCACGCGTTGTATTTCGCACCTATCAAACGGCGCCGCAAGCGCACTGGGATCCTGACTTTGCCAGCATCAGCCCGGCCGCCATCGATTTACTCGCCAGCCATGGTGTGCGCTTGGTTGGCATCGACACGCCCTCGCTCGATCCGCAAGAAGCCAAAGTACTGATGGCACATCAGCGGGTACAGGCACACGGCATGGCCATCCTCGAAGGAATAGTGCTCGATGAAGTCGCCGCCGGCGACTATGAATTAATTTGTTTACCTTTAAAGCTAGCCGGCCTCGATGCCAGTCCGGTACGCGCCCTACTCAGGAGATTCGTATGAACCCCATTTTGACCCGAGACGATTGTGAGCAGCTCGATCGCGACGATGCGCTGGCCGCCTTGCGCAATGAATTTCTGTTACCACCAGAGGTGATTTATTTGGATGGCAATTCGCTCGGTGCCCGCCCGAAGGCGGCACTCGAACGCGCGCGCCAAGTCATCGCCGACGAATGGGGCCAAGATTTAATCAAGAGTTGGAACAGTGCCGGCTGGTTCGATCTGCCATCGACCTTGGGCGACCAACTCGCCCCCTTGATCGGTGCCGCCGCCGGTGAAGTGGTGGTGACCGATTCGACTTCGATCAATTTGTTCAAAGCCATCGCCGCTGCACTGCAGATGCAAGCCGCTGACAGCCGTCGCAAAACCATCATCACCGAGCGCAGCAATTTTCCTACCGATATTTACATGGCCGAAGGTTTGACGCGCTGGTTAGATCGCGGTTACCGGCTGGTGCTGATCGACCAGCCGGAACAATTGGCCGAGGTGATCAATGAAGAAACGGCGCTGGTCATGCTGACCCATGTTAATTATCGCAGCGGTTATCTGCACGACATGACGGCAGTGACTGCTCTGATTCACGCCCACGGTGCGCTGGCACTGTGGGATCTGGCGCATTCAGCCGGGGCCGTGCCAGTAACGCTCAATGCCGCCGCGGCCGATTTCGCGGTCGGTTGCACTTACAAGTACCTCAACGGCGGCCCCGGTGCACCTGCCTTTATCTGGGTACCCGCGCGCCATCAAGCGGCGTTTTCGCATCCGCTCTCGGGCTGGTGGGGGCATGCCAGCCCCTTCGCCATGGAAGCGGGCTTCACGCCGACGCCAGGGATTCGCCGCGCGCTCTGCGGCACCCAGCCTATGCTGTCGTTGGCCTTGGTCGGCTGTGGTTTGGATGTATTCGGCCACACCGATATGACGGCGATTCGGGCTAAATCGCTGGCACTGACCGACCTCTTCATCAACTTGGTCGAAGCACGCTGCGCCGCCCATGGGCTGGAACTGGTAACGCCGCGCGCGCATGCGCAACGTGGCAGCCACGCCAGCTTCAAGCATCCGCATGCGTATGCGCTGATTCAGGCGCTGATAGGACGCGGCATCATCGGTGATTACCGTGAGCCAGCGGTGATGCGCTTCGGTTTCACCCCCTTGTATCTGCGTTTCGTCGATGTCTGGGATGCGGTCGAAGGCTTGCGCGACATTCTCGATCATGCCGCCTACGATACCGATTTGAAACGCAATGCAGTTACCTGAGAAAGCACAGCACATGACCGATACGACTCCAACTGGAAAATGCCCGATGGCTTGGCATGGCGCGCAACTCGATTTTTCGACATCGATGAGCTATGGCGACTATCTCGGCCTCGACCAGATCCTGACGGCGCAGCATCCGCGTTCGCCGAATCATAATGAAATGCTGTTCATCATCCAGCATCAAACCAGCGAATTATGGATCAAACTGATGCTGCACGAATTGCACGGCGTGCGCCGGCATATCCATGACAATGATTTGCCACCGGCTTTCAAAATGCTCTCGCGCGTGGCGCGCATCATGGATCAATTGGTGCATGCCTGGGATGTGTTGGCGACCATGACACCGAGCGAATACACGGCGATCCGCCCCTACCTCGGGGCCTCGTCGGGTTTTCAATCGCATCAATATCGCGAACTGGAATTCTTATTGGGAAACAAGAATGCCACCATGATGGCAGTCCATGAAAGTCATCCCGGCAACTATGCCACGCTCGACGCGGCGCTGCGTACACCATCGATTTATGATGAAGCGATCGCCCTGATGGCGCGCCAAGGTTTTGCCATCGACAGCCATTGTTTAGAACGCGATTGGGCGCAGCCGCTGGCCGCTAACGAATCCGTCAAAGCCGCCTGGCTACAGGTGTATCAAGCGCCGGAACAGCATTGGACGCTGTATGAATTGGCGGAAAAACTGGTCGACATGGAAACCGCCTTTCGCATCTGGCGCTTCCGTCATGTCACCACGGTAGAACGTATCATCGGCTTTAAAACCGGTACCGGTGGCACGGCCGGCGTCAGCTATCTGCGCAAGATGCTCGACGTGGTGCTGTTTCCGGAACTGTTCTCGCTGCGCACCGCCCTATAAGCGGACACAAATAAGCGGACGCAAGCGAGACGGCGCTCAGGCTTCGGCCATGCGACGCAGCCGGTCTTGTTCATCAAGAATGGCTGATTCGATTTCCTCGAGCACAGCATCGAGATCGACCGGTGTGGTATCGGCGGCCACTTGGCCGCTGAGCACCACATCGGGGTTCAGTTCGCCGGCAATATACAGACTCCAAATTTCCTTGCCATACTGGGTAGCTGTCAATTGCGGCGCAAATTGCCCGAAATAATTGGCCAAGTTAGTGACATCGCGTTCCAGCATGACGGCCGCTTCGGTATTGCTGGCCGCATCAATTGCCTGCGGCAAATCGATGATGACCGGGCCTTCGCCATCCACCAAGATATTGAACTCGGACAAATCACCGTGGATCACCCCGGCGCACAGCATCAGCACCACTTGTTGCAGCAACTGAGCATGGTATTGCAACGCCATTTCCGGCGACAGTTCGACATCATTGAGACGCGGCGCGGCATGGCCATCGGCATCGGTCACCAAATCCATCAACAGTACCCCTTCGAAGCAGAGATACGGCGTCGGCACTTTGACACCGGCGGCGGCGAGCTTATAAAGCGCATCGACTTCGGCGTTCTGCCAGACTTCTTCTTGCATCTTGCGACCGTAACGACTGCCCTTTTCCATCGCACGCGCCTGCCGGCTGTTCTTGACCTTGCGTCCTTCCTGGTACGAGGCAGCCTGTTTGAAACTGCGCTGACTGGCTTCCTTATAAACTTTAGCGCAACGAATTTCTTCACCGCAGCGCACCACATACACGGTCGCTTCCTTACCGCTCATCAATTGACGCAAGACTTCATCGATCAATCCCTCTTCTACCAGAGGGGCGAGTCGTTTCGGTGTTTTCATCGCATCCGGCCGCTTAAGGCTTGCGCGACTTGCGCTGTGGCGCGACGTGAGCGCGCGATTTATTGCGCAGATCGTAAATTTTCTGGGCATCCTCTTGCGCGCGCTGTGGCGTGCGCATTTCCGGCATATCGTCATGCAGGGTAAAAAAATCGCCGGCTTGGGCGCGCATGACGTGTTTGATCGCATCTTCATCGGTGAGATCAAATTTTTCCGTCATCAGGGTTGTGACTTCATCGAGATACGCTTCATAGGTCATCATAGTGGCAGTTCCTTGCTATACGGCGCATGCTGCGCCGAAATAATTAATCACAATGCAGTGTGGCATACTGAAAAAATCTCTTCACGCCACAGCAAAACATGCCATTGTACACGGCTGCGCCGACAGATCAGCATCTGCTGACCATGTTGTGCTGCGGAAAAGCATCGCATTCTCAGCTACAATGCCGCTTCCCTTGCAACATGCCAGACCATTGCTCCGGCCTCAGCGTGCCGAAGATTTACAGGAAGAATGACGATTATGATTATCCACGAAGCCTTACGCGCCTATATCGACCCGCTGACTGAGCAAGAATTTGCCGCGCTCGAACGCAGCATCCTGACCGAAGGCTGTCGCGATGCCTTGGTATGTTGGGGCGAAGTGCTGATCGATGGTCATAACCGCTATGCAATCTGCCAACAGCATGCCCTGCCCTTCAAAATCGTACAAAACGAACAATTCGCGAATATCGAAGATGTCCAACTGTGGATGATAGACAATCACCTCGGTCGCCGCAGCGTTTCTGATTTTCAGCGCGGCATGTTGGCTATACGTAAAAAAGAAATCATCACGGCGCGTTTACAATTGCAAGAATCGGCAGCAGCGGTCACGCTGTCAGAAAACGAGGTCGCGCAACCGATTATCAAAGCCACCCAAAGCCGCCAAGATATCGCCCGTGCCGCCGGCATCACCAGCAATGCCGTGGTGCAAATAGAAAAAATTCAAAGGACTGCCGCGCCGGAGTTGGTGCGTGCGGTACGCAACGGTACTATTTCCATCAGCGCCGCCGCCGCCGTGGCTTCCCTGCCCGAAGCCGAGCAAGTGGCAGCAGTCGCCGGCGGACGAAAAGAGTTACAGCAAGTCGCCAAGCAAATTCGCGATAAAGCACGCGCGCAAAAGAGCCCGACTGCCAGCGTGCCTGAGGCCGAGGCTGCGCCGACACAAACAACGACAGCTGGCGCGAGCGGGCACAGCAGCCCGTGGCATGACCGCGTCAGCGAACTCGAAAGCGCCAACGCCGTATTACATGCCCGCATAGCCGAGCTGGAAGCCGCTTTGGAACTGGCCCGCGCCGCGTAAACGAACTCGCCATGCAAACAGCCAAACCGAGTTTAGCGCGCCTGTTTCTGAATCGACCATCGACCGCCGAAGCGCTGCATCAAAAGCATTTGCAAGCACTGTCACAAGCCCGGCAGGGACGGCCCTTTCTGTTCGACGACGAGGGCTTGCGCATGCTGTATTTGAACCCGCAATGCATGCAAAGCGCGCTGTTGATCGATCAGCCCGAGCGCTTACTGTGCGCCTATTCGCGCGCGATGATGGCGTTTCTGCTGGCTTGCCCGGCCCCGCGCCATATCATACTGATCGGTTTGGGTGGTGGCTCTCTGGTCAAATACTGCTACCATCGTCTGCCAGACTGCCGCATCACGGCGATAGAAATCGATGCCGATGTGATCGCCTTGCGCGAGCAATGCCAGATTCCGCCCGATGACGAGCGGCTGCAGATCATTCATGCCGATGGCCGAGCCTGGTTGGCAGCCAATACCGACCAAGCCGATGTGATTTTGCTCGATGCCTATGACCAACAAGGTCTGGTTGCCGAACTCAATACCGCCGAATTTTACGCCTCGTGTCATCGCAATTTGCATGCCGACGGCGTGCTGGTGGCCAATGTCTGGGGCAAACCATCGACGCTGGCACCGATGCTGGCGCGACTACACACAGCGCTGGCGCGAACTGTGCATTTTTTCAAGTCTGCCGACAGCTATAACCTGCTGGTTTTCGCCACCCCCACCCCTTACATCAGCGCCCCATCGGCAGCACTGTGCGCCGCCCACCCGACACTGGGATTAGCGGAGCTGGCGCAAGACTGGCCGCTGCCACTTGATAACTATGAAGCAGCGAGCTTGCAGCGCTTGCGCAGTATTTTGGTAGCTGACGAAAATGTCCCGAATGACTATGCAGCGTGGAAGAAGCAAATTCTGAAAAAATTGGCTGACGTGCCGCTGTGACCGGGCTCATTGGCAATGCTGATGAATCCGCTTGTCTGCGGCCATCCAGCGCCATACGCAGCGCCAGTCCAGCCTGCATCCTTCCCGCATGTCTTTGGCGCCAAGCTAGCGTCGTTTTTAACACCGAAAATTCCATCATTTCTGGCTAAGGAACGCTGCGGGATTCCTGCCAAAAGCTCGCAGGAAGGACCTTACGAGCATTTAGGGTAATCATCTGTCTATCGCCCAAAGCAGCACAGGTCGATTGTCAAAAGCGCTGATTTCTGGCAAGCTGGCAATATATGTTTTGCCGCAACACATAGTCGGCAACCACCATTGAGGAGCTTGCCATGTATGATGAAAATGACTTTTTTGCCGTTGCCAAATTTTTGAAACTCGGTGTCAAAATCACCGTTAAAAATCCTATGGGGCAGAATCCAGCCTTTGAAACCAGCTTCCCTACCCCCAAGGGCGAGACCGTGCATTTGAATGAAAGCAGCTTGTACGATATCGAACGCAAGTTACGCGTCTTACTCAAGAGCGATGTCACGGTCAAAACCAAGCTGGCACCGTTCGTCTATCTCGGTACCAACTTCCGCGGTCTGCTGTTTTGTACCAAGGGATCGAACGAATATATTGTGCAAGAAACCCACGACCTCTTCGGTACCGCCTCGAAGCGCATCGTGCGTCAAGCCGATGAGTTCAATCAATTGCTGAGCTGAGCCGATAATTGGCAGCGGTCAATTCCACTACGATGAAATCGGCGTCTCCTTAACGGTGTAAATTGATGCTGTCGCGTGTTTCCAGTGCAACACGCCGCGCCGCCGCCGCATAGCTTTCACCGGCCGTGGCTTGCGCATACAGAATCGCGCGCGAGGAATTGATCATCATGCCATTGCCATCGGCCGTTTTGCCAGCTGCCACCGTTGCCGCAATATCGCCGCCTTGGGCACCGATACCGGGAACCAGCAAAGGCATGTCACCGATAATTTCACGCACGCGTGCCAATTCTTGCGGGAAGGTAGCACCGACTACCAGCGCACATTGGCCATTGGTATTCCATTTTTCCGCCACCAAGGCGGCGACATGCTGATACAAGGGCTTGCCATCGACTTGCAGAAATTGCAGATCGGAGCCGCCGGCATTGGAAGTCCGACACAGCACGATCGCGCCCTTATCTTTCCATTCCAGATACGGTGCCACCGAATCAAAACCCATGTACGGACTGACGGTAACGGCATCGGCTTGATAACGTTCAAACGCTTCACGCGCATACTGCTCGGCCGTGGCACCGATATCGCCGCGCTTGGCGTCGAGCACGACCGGAATTTGCGGATAGCGTGTTTTGATATACAGGCAAATGTCTTCGAGTTGGTCTTCGGCGCGCAAGGCAGAAAAATACGCGATTTGCGGCTTGAAGGAGCAAGCCAGATCGGCCGTGGCATCGATGATCGCTTTGCAAAAAAGCGTGATTGCATCAGGCTGGCCGGCCAATTCAGCCGGAAAACGGTTGACGTCTGGATCGAGCCCCACACACAGTAATGATTGATTGCCGGTCCATGCGCGGTGCAGTTTATTAATGAAAGTCACGGTTACCTCTGAATTTGCAGTATTTTTTTGGAATCAGCCATTATACCGTGGAGCAGCTGCAATAAATGCCGCCACCGACAACGACAAACTTGATTATCATGTAGTCTGAACCCATGCTTTGCTTCCCTTACCCGATTCCAGCCACACGATGACCGACTCCCTGCCTAAAGACCTCCCCATGTTGGCGCTGGATAATCAGCTATGTTTCGCCCTGTATTCGGCGTCCCTGGCCTTGACCAAAACTTACAAACCGCTGCTCGACAGCCTCGGTCTGACCTATCCGCAATATCTGGTGATGCTGGTATTGTGGGAACACGACGATATTCCGGTCAAACAAATCGGCCAAGCCTTGTTTCTCGATTCCGGCACCCTGACTCCGCTGCTCAAACGCTTAGCCAGCTCGGGCCTGCTGAGCAGAAGCCGCGATGCTGACGATGAGCGTCAAGTCAGAATCACCTTAACCGCTGCCGGTCGCCAGCTACGCCAAGCGGCGGCAGCGATTCCGGCACAAATTCTGTGTGCCAGCGGCCAAACCCCCGATACGCTCTGCACGCTACGTACACAATTGGGCGATTTGCGCGAGGAATTGCAAAAAAAGTTAAACTAAGTTGTTTCATCCCTATCGGCTCGATAGAGATATTCAATGGGTATTTAGATTGCACACAATTTAATTGTGTACTATTATTACTGCATCGTACTACCCCCTGTTGTTTCATTAACCTGTTTGGAGAATTCACATGCAAGTCATTTATACTGCTCATGCTACCGCCACCGGTGGCCGCGATGGCCGCGCCGTTTCCAGCGATAATCACCTCGACGTGCAACTGAGCACGCCGAAAGAATTGGGCGGCGCTGGCGGTGCTGGTACCAATCCGGAACAAATGTTTGCGGCCGGTTATTCGGCCTGCTTTATCGGCGCGATGAAATTCGTTGCTGCCAGCGGTAAAATCGCCCTGCCACCTGATGTATCGGTGAACGGCTCGGTCGGTATTGGCCCAAATAGCAGCGGCGGCTTCGCCATCAGCGTCGCTTTGGAAGTCAATTTGCCTGGTATGGAACGCAGCGCAGCGCAAGCCTTGGTCGATCAAGCGCATCAAGTCTGCCCATATTCAAATGCAACACGCGGTAATGTTGATGTCAGTATAACGTTGATTTAATTCAATTAAATAAGGTGAGCGCGATGCCGCGTTCACCTCAACGGCTGTTTGAACCAGTCCAAATTGATGTGTATGATAGCCGGAGCACTGTTACCGGAGCCCATGCCATGATCCCCTATTTGAATCAAGAACAAGTCACCGCAGCGCTGCCTTGGGCGGCCCTGATCGATGCCTTGCGTGCCGCATTTTGTGAAGTCATTTCTACCCCGGCGCGCCATGTCCACCACATTTCACCGAGCACCGATACCACCTTGCTGTTGATGCCAGCTTGGCAGAGCGATGGCCACACCGGCGTGAAACTGGTCACGGTCGCACCGCGCAATACCCACTTACCGGCCGTGCAAGCGCTGTTCATTCTGCTCGATTCGCACACTGGCGCACCGTTGGCGCTGATGGATGGCGAAGCATTGACAAAAAAACGTACCGCCGCCGCCTCGGCCTTAGCGGCCGATTATCTGGCGCGCCGCGATAGTCGCAGCTTGCTGATGGTCGGCAATGGTCATTTAGCACCGCATCTGGCGCTGGCCCACTGCGCCGTACGGCCTATCGAGCACATCCGTATCTGGGGCCGTGCAGCTGAAAAATCGGCCGCCTGTCGCGCTGCCATTCTGGCCGATCCAACTTGCCCACCCGGTCTGCGCATCAGCCTCTGCGAGGATTTGGCAAGCGGCTGCGCCGATGCCGACATCATCTCCTGTGCCACCACCAGCAGTGTGCCCTTGGTCAATGGTACCTGGGTACGCGACGGCACACACATCGACTTGGTCGGCGGCTTTCGTCCCGACATGCGCGAAGCCGATGATGCCCTGATGGCGCGCGCCGAAGTCACGGTCGATACCTATACCGGTGCCCTGGCCGAAGCCGGCGACCTGCTGCAGTGCCTGGACAATGGCAGCCTGCAACGCGCTGCCATCGTCGCCGAGTTGGCGGAACTCTGTCGCGGCCGGCATGGCGGACGGCGCTCAGCGAACACTGTGACGGTATTCAAATCGGTCGGCACGGCACTCGAAGATTTGGCTGCAGCCAATTTGGTTTGGCAGTTACACAGCGCTCAGCAATAAAAAAACCGGACAAGTCCGGTTTTTTTAAGGAAGCGCAGATTTAATCGCTGTGGAATTGTCCGTTGCCAATGAGGATGCAATGCAAGGCGCCTTTTGCTGTCAATAGCGAGCTATTGACAGCAAAAGGCGACGCAAGTGCGCCTCAGTGGCGACGGACAAACCGCTTGGATTAAATCTGCGCTTCCTTAAATACGCTGACACCAAGAGTTATTCCGCACTGACTTTCGGCCGTCCGCCCAGCAAAGCAGCACGCGGCTTGGTGGGGGCCGCACCATTCATCGCCAGTTCGACTGCCGTCGACAGCGACGGCAGAGTACTGGCACTCGGTTCATAGGGTTTCAAAAACCACGGATCAACTTTTTCACGCGCTGGCAAAAAGCCGCGGCCACTGCTGCGCTCCGGACGGTCAGTACGCTCAGAGCGTTCCGGCCGTTCGCTGCGCTCAGGACGGGCACTGCGCTCGCCACGTTCAGCCGGCTCGCTGCGCTCGCTACGAACCGGACGGCTGCGTTCGCTGCTGATGCTCGAGGTAGCAACAAACCCGGCCAAGTTCAGACAAACGATTTTCTGCTTAATCAATTTTTCGATATCGGCCAGCAAACGTTCATCTTTATCGGTAAGCAAAGAAATCGCATCACCCTTGGCACCGGCACGACCAGTACGACCGATACGATGAACATAATCTTCGGCGTTGTAGGGCAGATCGTAATTGATCACACACGGCATTTCCGAAATATCCAGACCGCGCGCAGCCACATCGGTAGCCACCAGCACTTCAACGCCACCGCGCTTGAAATCTTCCAGCGCCTGCATGCGTTCCGATTGCGATCTGTCACCATGAATCGCCGTGGCTTTGACACCTTGCTTAACCAAGTGCAACGCCAAACGCGAGGCGCCGATCTTGGTATTGGAAAACACGATGACTTGCTTAAGACCGCGCTCGCGGATGATGAAGGAAACCGCATCGCGCTTCTCTTCTTCCGACACCTTGTACAAAATCTGCGTGACATTGTCGGCCGTGGCATTGCTGCGCGCGACTTCGATGGTTTGCGGATCATTGAGGAAGCTGGCCGCCAGCCGTTTGATTTCGGGTGAAAAAGTCGCCGAAAACATCAGGTTCTGTCTTTGCTTAGGCAAGAGATTGATGATGCGTTGCAAATCAGGCAAGAAACCCATGTCGAGCATGCGATCAGCCTCATCCATCACTAAAATCTGTGTCTGCGACAAGTTAATGGTTTTTTGCTGCACATGATCGAGCAAGCGGCCCGGCGTAGCGATGACGATTTCCACCCCGCCGCGCAGTGCCACCGTTTGCGCGGTCATATCGACGCCACCGAACACCACGGTCGAACGCAGCGGCGTGAAGCGCGCATACGATTTGACATTAGCGGCAACTTGATCGGCCAGCTCACGGGTCGGCGTCAGTATCAAGGCGCGCACCGGATGGCGCGCCGGTGAGGCACTGGTGCTGGCATGGGCGAGCAAACGCTGAATGATAGGCAGAGCGAAACCGGCCGTTTTACCGGTACCGGTCTGGGCTGCACCCATCACATCACGACCTTGCAAAACCACCGGAATCGCTTCGGCTTGGATAGGCGTAGGATGCACATAGCCCTGCTCGGACAAAGCGCGCAATATATCGGGCGAGAGGCCGAAATCTTCAAACTTCACAGGATGTTCGGTTTGCTCGTCAGGGGAAATAGAGGGGGACTTGATATCAGTCATGGTCAATGGTGGGCCTTCCGTGAATCAAACACGGTACCGGCACGGTCAGTCTGCCGAGAACACCAAGTTTCTGAGGAAGTCAATGTTAAGTGGGTATAGATGAGGAAAGACAAGAGTATATTACAAATCAAGGGCTTACGGGAATCTATAGCGTAAGCGCGCGTCGCACACGGCGACAGCGCGCGATTTTCAAGCGGAGAACCCGAACAAGGCCGCCGGACTGTCACGCAGCACGATGCGGCGCGCTGCTTGATTCGGCAAGTATTGTTCCAACATCAGCGTTTGTTGGCCGTAATGTGCGCTGGCCTCGTACAAGGTGTGCGGCCAGTCGCTGCCCCACAATAATCGTTGCGGACCGAATTGCGCCAGCAATAAGGGCATAGCAGCCAAGGCGATTTGCTCGCCGCGTCCCTCTGCACCGTTGCGATAGGCGGCCGACAATTTCACCCATACGTTTTGGCTGGCCCCCAGCGCGAGCAAATAGCGAAAGCCGGGATCGGTAATCCCCAGCAGCGGATCGGGTCGGCCGAAATGGTCTACCACAACATTGAGGCCGGCGGCCAGCAAAGGTTCCAATACTGGCTGCAAGGCCTGAGCCAGTTGATGGACTTCGACTTGCATGCCTCGCACCTTAAGCATTGCCAGCAGCCGCACCCATGCCGCAGCGCTGAACATGCCCGTGGCCGCACCGGCAGTGGTGATTGACAGGCTGGCGTTCGGCTATGATCGCCAGCCGCTGGAATGACGCCGCTCGCGTGGCGCGGCGGCGGATTTTCGTTACCAGATTGAGATACGCTGAGCGGAACTGCGAGCAGCGCGCGCTGGTGTAACAGCGAAAAAAGAATTACCCGAGCTGATCCATCGCCGTCCGATACGTCTCGCGACAAGTCGCAACCGAAGCGGCAGAAATCAGCGCCGTCACGGTCACAAATACTGCCACTGGCATCCAACCGTTCGGGCCTGGTTGCAAGATCGAGGCGCTGATGGTCGGTGCAAAGCCGCCAAGGGCAAAGCCGATCTGGGTGCCGATCGCCATACCCGACAAACGTACCCGGGTGCCGAACATTTCACCGTACAAGGATGGCCAAACACCATTGGCGGCGCTGTAGACCACACCTGACAACAACAGACCGAAGGTAAAAATCAAGCCGATGTTAACCTGACTGATCGCCCACATGTAAGGCCAGATCAAGGCCGCCGAACCGAGTGCACCGAAAATGAACACCGGCTTGCGGCCGATACGATCAGACAAAATGGCAAAGGCCGGAATCGCCGCCAGCGCGACCACATTCGCCAACACCAACACCGTGAGCATGGTAGCGCGCGGAATATGCATGGTGTTGACGGCATACGAGAGCGTGAAGACGCTGAAAATGGTACTGACCACCGACACCAGCGCGGCAAAAATCACGCGCACGACATTGGCCTTGTTACTGGTAAACAGCATGGTCACCGGCATTTTCTCCGACTTGTCGTGATGTCCTTCAAAGGCTGGCGTTTCTGGCAAAGTCCGACGTACCCACATGCCGACGGCAACCACGATGGCGCTTAAAAAGAAGGGAATACGCCAGCCCCAAGACAACAACTGATCTTCCGGCAGTGCCGAAATCGGCAAAAACACCAACGTCGCTAAAATCAAACCAGCTTGCGTGCCGCTCAATGTGAAGCTGGTGAAGAAGGCACGCCGATGCGCCGGTGCGTGTTCCAGCGTCATCGAATTGGCACCGGCTTGTTCGCCGGCGGCCGATAAACCCTGCAACATGCGCAAGACCACCAGCATGATAGGTGCAGCAATGCCGATCTGTGAATACGTTGGCAGCAGGCCGACTAAAAACGTCGACACGCCCATCAACAGCAAAGTGAACGTCAGTACCTTTTTGCGACCGTATTTATCACCGATGTGACCGAGCACGACCGCGCCGATAGGCCGAGTGACATAAGCGACGCCGAACGTGGCAAAGGCAGCAATGGTGGCAGTAGCCGGATCAAAGGCAGGGAAAAATATTTTCCCGAACACCAAGGCGGCAGCCGTGCCGTAAATAAAAAAGTCATAATATTCGACCGCGCTGCCGATCCAGCTGGCGAGCGCGGCTTTGCGCGACGAGGCGGAGGAAGTGGACGCCGCTTGGCGCTTACTGGTAAATGTAGACATACGTTTTTCTCTATCAAGGTGAAGTGGCACAGCGCGTCTGGCGGTGTACCAAAAGTTTTTCGGGAAGCCCGGTTAAAGCGGCAGATCCTTAAAACTTATGCACAAACCCGGTTTGCAAACCGCTCAAACGTTGACCATTGACATCGGCACCAGCCAAGTTGGCAGCCGGTGCAGCCGAACCGCTGAAACGGAAACCGGCATTGGCTGCATTACTGAGCACACTGGCAAAGGTATATAAAGTGGTGCGTTTCGAGAGATCATAAAACACCCCGATATTGCCGCCTTTGGCACCGGCATTCCCGCCAGTCGTATCTTTGATCACCCCGTACAAAGCGCCGACGCGGACTTGCTGATTGATGCGATAGTCGCCCGACAGCTGATAAATATTGAAGTAGCGATTCGCGTTCTTATCGGTACCGGCGAACAGATTATTCGGATTAGCGACATTGCTCAGTATCGTCGCGGCCGTCAAACCATTGGCGCTGGCGGTATTATTATTGCTGTGCACGTAGGCGAAATACACTTTACCTTGGCCATAATCATAATCGGCATACACATTGTGATATTGAATTTTTTCTTGCACGCTGCCGCTCGGTGCCGGTTTCGCACTCAAACCGGCATAACCGATGCGATACGGGCCTTGACTGAAATCGAGCGAGAACTGCATCACCGCGCTCTGGCTCACACCACCACCAGCCTGCTCACCGAGGGCATAATGCAGCGCGCCCTGGAAACCGGCCAGGCGCGGCGTTTTATACGACATATCATTATCGTAGCGCGAAGGAACGCCGAAAGTATTGACGACCGAGCCGAAGGTCGTCCGCTCGGTGTAATCAATCGCTCCACCGATGAAGAAAATTTCGGTATTCTGGCGGCCCAAACGGAATTCACCGAGCGGCGTATTGATGCCGACCCAAGCTTGGCGATCAAACAAATGATTGCTATCGGCCGAGGCACCGGTATCGGCATTCAAGCCTTGTTCGAGATTGAATTTAGCCTGGTAACCGTCACCGAGTTCTTCGACGCCGCGAAAGCCAAGGCGGCTACGCAGTACCGAGCCGTCATTGATACCGAACACGTGCGTGCCGCTGGTGCTGCTGATATAGCCAAGATATTGATCGAGCGAGCCGTAAATAGTGACGTTGCTTTGAGCCTGAGCCAAGGATGTACCGCCGGCCATCAGTGCCAAGGCAATGACTTGTTTGTTCATAGTGATCTCCAAATTATTTTAGTGATTTCAAATTTTTTATTTCCCCCCAAGTAAAGCTGGAAGTGAGGGGGCTTCTTGCCAACTTACTCGGTGTGTTTGCGGTAAGCGTAAGGAATCGCCAGCCACGATAAGGCCGCGAGTAACACAGCCAGACTCAGCATGGTCAACACCAAAGTCTGGGACGCGCGATCATTGCTGTGAGAAATAATTTACCCCACCGTGAAGGCGCTGACGCTGAACAAAAATCTGTACAGGGCTACGCTCACCTTCACTTGCGTAGCCAACAGCATTACGAGACTGATCAGATGTTCGGGCGGCGGCACGCGTGTCATGTCTGTCCTTGCGAGCGCAACAGTTCCGCCATGGCGGCGACGGCCAGCACATAACCGGCCGTGCCGAAGCCAAACAAAACGCCCGCTGCCACTGGCGACAAATATGAATGCTGGCGAAACGCTTCGCGCGCATGCACATTCGAAATATGTAATTCAATCAAACGCAGCGCCGCGCCTTTGACGGCATCGGCCAAAGCGATCGAGCTGTGGGTGTACGCCCCGGCATTGAAAATCACCCCGACCACCCGACCGGCAGCTTGTTCTGCGCCGGCTTCCTGTATCCAATCGAGCAGCACGCCTTCATGATTCGACTGGCGAAAATCACAAGCCCAGCCTTGTGCGGCGCACGCGGCCGCGCACGATTGGCCGACTTCAGCCAAGGTTTGTGCACCATACACGCCTGGCTCACGCGTACCGAGCAAGTTGAGGTTGGGGCCATTGAGTATCAACAGGGTTTTCATCATCGCAATCGCATTCAGTTAAATCAAGCCATCATCGGATGACCGGGTACCGGCGCACGCATATTCAAACTACGTCGCAATACCTGATCGGTGACCCATTTCGCCGAGGCATGCGCGCGTGCCGCCACGACTTCGGGTGACAACTGCAGATAGTCATCATTGAAGACTTCAAAACTGTAATCGCCGCGATAAGCGTTTTTATCTAAGCGGCGCAACAAGTCGCTCAATTCTTGCGAGTGCGTGCCCTCACCCGGAAACACGCGCAGATGACGCGCGGTTTCGAGTCTTTCTTCGGCACTGCGGATATCACGCCACATATAATCCGACAACTGCACCATGGCGATTTTTCCACTTGGGATATCATCGATGGCATCGAAGTTGGCTTGATTGGCGAGCATGTGAAAGCTGTCGATCACTACACCGAGGTTGGCATGATCGGCCAATTCAACGGCTTGCCATGATTGTTCATACTGATTGATATGCCGCCCCCAAGACAGCGCTTCAAAGCCGACCCGCACGCCCAGCGGCACGGCCAGCGTCGCCAGTTTGGCCAAATGCCGGGCAATCACCTGGATATCGCCGCTGGCATGACTGGAAGTACTGGAACACACCATCAACAAAGGCGCGCCAACTGCGCGGCAAATCTGCAGCATGTTTTTGGCGATATCGAGCTTGTATTCGTGCAGCGGCCCGCTCAAGCCCTCAAAATCGCGCATGACTTGAATGCCGGTGACGCGCACACCGCTGGCGCGCACCAGCCGCACCGCCTGCTCCAAGCCACCCGGATACGAGGCCAAGTCTTTGGCCCACAGCATGATTTGCGAAAACCCGGCGGCTTTCGAGGCCGCCAGTTTCGATTCGAGCGGACCGGCCAGCGTGATGCTGTCCATACCGAAATTACTCAGATTCATAAAGTCCCCAGCGCCCGAAAAGCCGCCGCATCCACATCGGGCCAGCCGAACAATTCCAAGTACAAGGGTGCTTGTTCGATCAACATCTCGCGCCCTTTCTGGATACGGCAACCACGTGCTGCGGCGGCTGTCAGCAATTTCGTCATTTCGATTTTCATGCCGCAATCGGCGACGATACACTCGGCCGACAAGCCAGTGAGATCGAGCGGCAAAGGATCATCGACATGCATGCCCAGTGGCGTCGAGTTGACGATCAAATCATAGCCGCGCGCCTGTGGTGCCACCACACTGACAGCCGTAGCCGGGAAAGCGAGCTGCAAACGCTGTTGCAAGGCCTCGGCCTGTTCCGTGCGGGTGTCATATACACCGATCTCAGCAATCCCGCGCGCCGCCAAAGAAGCGGCAATCGCGCACCCGACTCCACCGCTGCCGACCACCAGCGCACGTGCCTGCGCCCAATCGAAGGGCTGGGCGGCACAAGTACGATCCAAACCACGCACAAAACCTTCGCCATCGATCAAATCGCCGACGATACGGCCTTGCAGATCGCGGTAAATCGCATTGCAAGCACCGGCCATTTGCGCGCGCTCAGTGACGATATCCACACTGCTGACCGTCATCGGCTTATGTGGAATCGACACGAAGATGCCGCCGACATTCTCGATTGTCATCAACTGCCGCACCGTCGCGGTATACGCGTCCGGCGCGACCTTGAGCGGGATCACGCGCGCATCCAAACCATGCTGCTCAAAATAGGCATTGAACAAAGCCGGTGCCTTAACCTGCTCGACCGGCCAACCGATGACGAAAAAAATACGGGTCGTTCCTGAAATTGCGCTCATGCTGTGTGCTCCGGATGGCTGACGACCAGTTCGAAACAAATGCCGCCTGTATAAAGTTGGGTCAATGCGCCTTTTTCGCTCGCACCGGCAGCGGCGCGATCAACAAACACAATGCCGCGTTGTTGTAAGCTACGCACCGCAGCAGGCACGTCCGGTGCGCCGATGCCGATGCGTACTAATTGCTCATCCCACTGCAAACCGGCAGCGCCTTCCGGCGGCTCAATCAATTGCAAGTAAAAGCTATGGCAAGGACTTTCCAACAGCATGCCCTTGGGTAAAACACCAAAGAAGCGCCCTTCCGGCAGCGGCCGAAAATCCATCAATTGCTGATAAAAATCGATCCATTCCGGCGTCCGCTCGCGCCCTATGGTTTGCACCACACCGAAGAAATGCATGCCAGCCAGTGCCGGCGGTGCCGGGTCAACTTGTGGCAGCGCTTTGAAATCGACATCGTAAATCGAGAAATCGCGCACGCGGTCGACGAAGTACAAAATCGAATCACCGACACCATGCACGCCGGGGATATTCAATTCCATCACACCGGCACGCGTCTGTATGCCCCAGGCACCCATAGCGATGGTATGGCGGTAGGCGGCATCGGCATCGCGCACGCGCAGCGCGATGGCGCTGATCACGGTCGATTGCGGCGCATTGTCAGCCGGTGGCAATGCTGCCGGGTCGGCGTTGACGATGATATTCATGCTGCCCTGGCGATACAGCGTCACTTCGCGCGAACGGTGCCGGGCGATAGCGACGAAACCCATTTGCTCCAGCAAAGCACCGAACACCAACGGACGCGCGGTCGCATATTCGATGAACTCGATGCCGGAGATACCGAGCGGATTGTCCGGCTCGGGATGATGTTGTTGCAGATTCATTGTTGGCGCACCTTGATAGGAAGATGCAGTCAGTGTAAAAAAGAGCGGTGCGAAAAAACAGTGCCAAAAAACGCGTTTGCTGCGACAATCGCTCAGTTCGCGCGATCAGCGCACAAAGCCAAGGAAATTTCAACATGTCACGCGCCCAACTCGAAGCCGTCGAAGTCGCCAAACGTGATTTGATTGATGGCCTGATCACCGGCATCGATGTCATCACCGCCTTCAACGATGATGCGGCCCGCCTGAGTGCGAGCGAACTGGCGGAAAAAATCACCATCAGCCGCAGCGCCGCGCGCCGCTATCTGCTCACGCTGGTGCATATCGGCTTGGCCGCCACCGATGGCAAAAGCTTTTGGCTCACCCCCAAAGTACTCAATCTCGGGCGTTCGTACATCAATTCGGCACGCCTGCCGCGCGCCATCGTGCCGTTCTTGCAGCGCCTGACTTTGCAGTTGCAAGAGTCGAGTAATTACTCCTTATTGGAGGGCGATGATGTGGTGTATGTCAGCCGGGTCAATGCGCCGCGTTTGCTGACCACCGGCTTTGAACCGGGCACCCGCTTACCGGCGTATACCTCGACCGCCGGCCGAGTGTTACTGGCGGCATTGAGTGAGCTGGAATTACAGACGTATTTAGCACGCGTCGAACTGGTCGCCTATACCCACTTGACCGTCACTGACAAAACCGTGTTGGCGGAAGAATTGGCGACGATCCGCGAACAAGGTTTCGCGGTGACTGAAAATCAGTTTGAAATCGGCTTGCGCGGCATCTCGGTGCCGCTCAAGAACCGCCGCGGCATGTTGGTCGGTGCCTTGAGTATTTCCATGATGATCGCCAGCAGCTCGAAAGCCGAAGCCAGTGCGCGCTGCTTGCCGGCGCTGCAGGCGGCCGCTAACACCATGATGCAGTGGGTGTGAGGGATAGCAAAAAGAGCGGACAGCAGCGAGCCCTGCCGTAGCTATGCACGGCAAGGCTCGCTGTTTGAAAAACCTCTATTGGGTTTGCAGTTGCTCGGCCAATTGCTGCAGCACGCGATAACATGGCAGTACCAAGGCGACACTGGAATTCGGTTCGCGGCCTTCGCGGATAGCGGCAAAAAATTCGCGATCCTGCAGCTCGATGCCATTCATCGATACGTCAACCTGACTGACATCGATTTTTTCTTCCTTGCCGTTGTACAGATCATCGTAACGTGCCAAGTAGGTCGCGCTGTCGCCGATATAACGGAAGTAAGTACCGAGCGGTCCATCATTATTAAAACTCAAAGACAGGGTACAAATCGCGCCGGTGCTGCTTTTGAGCTGGATCGACATATCCATGGCAATCCCGAGCTGCGGGTGGATCGGCCCTTGCATGGCATTGGCCGCAATGATTTCACCGCCACTCTGATAAGCGAACAGATCGACCGTATGGGCCGCATGATGCCAGAGCAAATGGTCAGTCCAGCTGCGTGCCTCGCCGAGCGCATTCATATTGCTGCGCCGGAAAAAATAGGTTTGCACATCCATTTGCTGCAAGCGGAAGGCCCCGCTGCGCATCTGTTCGTGAACATATTGATGACTGGGATTAAAGCGCCGAGTATGACCACACATCGCCACCAACCCGCTGCTGCGCGCCGCTGCAGCCACCGCTTCGGCACCGGCCAAACTATCGGCCAAGGGAATTTCGACTTGCACATGTTTGCCCGCCTTCAGACAAGCGATGGCTTGCTCGGCGTGTAACTGGGTCGGCGTACACAGAATCACCGCATCCACTTCCGGCAAGGCCAAACTCTCGGCCAAGTCCGTCGTCACATGGGCGATCCCGTAACGCGCCGCGATCTGCGCGGTTTTTTCCAGGTCGCGACTGACCAAGGACACCACTTCCACACCCTCGATCAAGCGAATGCCATCGAGATGCTTGATGCCGAAGGCACCGGCACCGGCCAGTGCGACTTTGATGGTCTTGCTCATGCTTAATTCTCCAAAATCAAATGACCGACCGCCGTATTCGAGGCCGGCACATGGTAAAAGCGCTGCACCAGTTTTGCTGCGGCGGCACCGGCGACATCATCCATCGCGCCACGCGCAATCAACCACATCACCAATTCTATGCCTTCCGAACCGGCTTCACGCAGGTAGTCAATATGCGCGAGATCGGCCAAACCATCGGGCTCGGCGATGAGGCGATCGAGAAAAGCATTGTCAAATTCACGGTTGATCAAGCCGGCGCGTGCGCCCTGCAATTGATGACTCATGCCACCGGTACCCCACACCTGTACCTTGAGCGGCTTGTCATAGGAAGTGATGGCACGGCGCAGTGCTTTGCCGAGCTCGAAACAGCGCCGTCCCGACGGTGCCGGATATTGCACCACATTGACGGCGAAGGGAATCACGGCACATGGCCATTGTTCGGGCTGACCGAACAGCAGCGACAGCGGCACTGTCAAACCATGATCGACATCCATTTTATTGACGATGGTCAGGTCAAAATTTTGCTGTATCACCGATTGCGCAATATGCGCTGCCAATTCCGGATGCCCGTTCACTACCGGCACCGGACGTGGCCCCCAACCTTCATCGGCCGGCTGAAATTGCGCCGCGCAACCGATCGCGAAGGTCGGTATCATTTCCAGGCTGAAGGCCGTGGCGTGATCGTTATAGACCAAAAAAATCACATCCGGCGTGTTCTCTTTGAGCCATTCCTGCGATGGTGCATAACCATCAAATACCGGTTTCCAATACGGCTCAGCACTCTTGCCAAGATCGAGAGCGGCACCGATGGCCGGCACATGCGAGGTGTACACACTGGCAGTAATACGGGCTTGCTGATCACTCATTTCTTTTCTTCTCCGATATAACGATTGCCATCGATATGGCGACCGCCGGCCAGCATCATAGCTGCATAGTCTGACTGGCTCATGCCGGTCATGCTGGCGGCCATGTATTGAAACGACAAGCCATCGGTGGCACCGATTTTGGCGAGGAAATAAATATTTCCGCCGGCCGCCAAACAACGATTCAAGTCCCGCGTCAGCACACCCTGCTTCTGCTCTTCCGTCATCGGCCATTCATCAAGGTAAGCGCGCTCGTCGGCTTTGAAACGCAGACGGTTAGCGGCCTTCATCAGCGACATGCAGAATTGATTGAGGTGATAACCAAGACGCGATTGTTCGGCATCGAAGATCGTCGTACCGGGAATATCTTGATAGGGTTTTTCCAAGGCCATGATCTAACTCCAATACAAACGTTGGGGATTATCGACCAGCAATTTCTGCTGCAGTTCAAGGCTACTGGCGATCTGCGGAATAAAGTCTACCAGCAAACCATCGTCGGGCATATGCCCCTTCAGATTCGGATGTGGCCAGTCGGTGCCCCACAATACCCGATCCGGAAATTGCTCGATCAAGCGACGCGCAAACGGCACCACGTCGCGATACGCCTGGCGTTCGCCATTGAGCGCCGGCGGGCCGCTGATACTGAGCCGCTCCGGACAACTGACTTTGCTCCAGATATGCGGATGCTCGCGCATCATGGTTTCGAACAAGGCGAACTCGGGGCCATCGACCGGCAAAGACACATCGGGCCGGCCCATATGGTCAACCACCACGGTGGTCGGCAAGCTGGTGAAAAAATCGTACAACTCGGGCAAATCCTGCGCTTCGAAATACACTACCACATGCCAACCGAGTGGCGCGATGCGGCGGGCGATATCGACCAGCACTTCGCGCGGGGTAAAATCGGCCAAGCGTTTGACAAAATTGAAGCGCGTGCCACGTACCCCGGCCGCATGCATGGCCAACAATTCGGCATCGCTGATGTCGCGATGTACCGTCGCCACGCCGCGCGCGCGCCCTTCTGCTGCCTGCAAGGCATCGAGCAAGGCGCGGTTATCGGTGCCGTGGCAAGTAGCTTGCACGATCACATTTTTTGCGAAACCCAAATGATCGCGCAAGGCGAACAATTGTTCTTTGGAGGCGTCGCACGGGGTGTATTTCCGTTCCGGCGCATACGGAAACTGCGCCGCCGGGCCGAATACATGGCAGTGCGCGTCGACCGCGCCGGCCGGTAACACAAATGCCGGCCGCGTCGGTGCCGGATGGAAATCGAGCCAACCCGGTGTTTTGATGAAATCAGTTTGTTCAGTCATAGCCGTTGTGTGTATCCGCTCTGTCAATCAAGATAAGTCAAACCGGCTTGTTCCAGTCCAGCGCGCATTTTATAATAGTCGAGGCCGAGCACACCGGAAGCGAAAATCGCCCGTTTATCGCCCTCGTTAGCTTCGCGCGCCGCCGCCGCATCGGCGACCTGCTGGGCGAACGCCGCCGGCACCACCACCACCCCATCGATGTCAGCAATCACGACATCACCAGGATTGACCTGGGCACCGGCACACACAACCGGAATATTGACCGAACCGAGCGTAGCCTTGATGGTGCCCTTGGCATTGATAGCGCGAGAAAACACTGGAAAACCCATCTCAGTGAGATCACGCACATCACGCACGCCGCCATCGATGATCAAGCCGCGTGCACCGCGTGCTTGAAACGAAGTCGCCAACAAATCACCGAAGAAGCCATCTTCATTGTCGGTGGTGCAGGCGGCCACCACCACGTCACCCGGCTGTATCTGTTCCGCGGCGACATGCATCATCCAATTATCACCCGGTTGCAGCAACACGGTTACGGCCGTGCCGCAGATACGCGCACTGCTGTAAATTGGCCGCATATACGGCTTCATCAAACCGACCCGCCCCATTGCTTCATGGATGGTGGCCACACCGAATTGTGCCAGTTGGGCCACTGCCGCCGGGTCGGCGCGTTCGATACGGCGACGGACTACGCCAAGTTGATTGATTCTGTTGCTCATGATAGTTTTCCTTGAATTGTTCGAACAATCTCGCTGTTTCAGCGGCCGGCGGCCGTCAGTGCCGCATCGAGACGGGGGAACACGCGGCGCGCATTGGCTTCGTAAATCTGGTGCCGGTCCTCGGCGCTCAGTAGCGTCGAGGCTTCAATATAGCGTTTGGTATCATCGAAATAGTGGCCGCTCTCAGGATCAATACCGCGCACGGCACCAATCATTTCTGAAGCGAACAAGACATTCTTGACCGGGATAACGGTATTGAGTAAATCGATGCCCGGCTGATGATAGACACAGGTATCGAAGAATATATTATTGAGCAAATGATCTTGCAACAAAGGTTTCTTCAATTCCTGCGCCAAACCACGGAAACGACCCCAGTGATATGGCACGGCACCGCCGCCATGCGGGATCAAAAATTTCAGGGTCGGGAAATCGCTGAACAAATCCGAGGTCAAACACTGCATGAAAGCGGTGGTGTCGGCATTGAGATAATGCGCGCCGGTGGTGTGGAAGCAGCTATTGCAACTGGTCGACACATGGATCATGGCCGGGATATCAAACTCGACCATTTTTTCGTAAATCGGGTACCAGGACTTATCGCTCAGTGGCGGCGAGGTCCAATGACCGCCGCTAGGGTCAGGGTTCAAATTAATACCGACGTTACCATATTCGCGCACGCACTTTTCCAGCTCTGGAATGCAGCTGGCCGGATCGACACCGGGCGATTGCGGCAGCATCGCCGCCGGCACGAAATGATCGGGAAACAATTGCGCTACCCGGTAACACAATTCATTGCAGATCGCGGCCCAAGTCGATGACACTTGAAAATCGCCGATATGGTGCGCCATAAAACTGGCGCGTGGCGAGAAAATTGTCAGATCAGAACCACGCTCACGCATCAGGCGTAACTGATTGTTTTCTATCGATTCGCGCAGCTCGTCGTCGCTGATACTCAGCTCGCTTACTTTGGGCATCGATGCCGGGTCGGCAATCCCGGCGATCTGACGCATCCGCCATTGTTCCAGAGATTTCGGGGCGGTCGTGTAGTGACCGTGACAATCGATGATCAATGATTTTTTTTGCATGACATAGGTCTCGTGTTTATTTTGTTAATCAAGTATTCGTGGGCTGCCACAGCGCGGCTGGCACCATCACTTCGCCGCGCATGATCAGCCGCGCAGTACGCAGCAAAGCCGCGCGCAGCACTTTCTGCGGATCCGCCGGATCGAGCCCGAGTTCGACACAAAACTCGCCACTCGGATGCTCAACCGATACCCGTCCAGCGGCATCGGCCGACAACTGCGCCACCCCGTCACACACCGAACCGGCCAACACGCAAGCGGTGCCAACGGTAACCGCAGCCAGTACGCCGATGGCATCATGACAAACGTGTGGGATGAAACTGCGCGTGCAAATACTGCCCCCCTCACGCGCTGGCGCGATCAAGGTCATCTTCGGGTAATTGCGCGCACTGACATCACCCAAACCCATCAAGTGCCCGCATTGCAGACGCAAGGCTTCCAAGCGCTGTTTGAGAGCGGCATCGGCATTGAGCTCGGCCACACTCTCATAGCCGCTGTAACCGAGGTCGGCCGCGCGGAATAACACCAGCGGCATGCCGTTATCGATACAAGTCACATCGATGGAAAATGGCGCAAAGCCGACACCATCGACTTCGACGCGGTCGCGTACCCGACCAGTCGGCAGCAACGAGGCGCAGACCGAGCCGGCGGTATCAAGAAAATTAATACTGACCGGCGCAGAACTGCCGGGCACGCCATCGATACGGGTGTCGCCGGCATAACTGACCTGACGCTGGCTGCCAAAAAAAGGCGTCTGAACCGTGATATCGCACTGCATGCCTGTATTTAACGTCAACACGCGCGCCGTGGTGGTATCGCCCTGCGCCGCGATCAAGCCGCGTTCGAGTGCGAACGGCAGCACGGCTGCCAGCATATTGCCGCAGTTAGGCGTGGTATCGACCGTACTGCCATTCGGCTGCAGTTGCGCGAACAAAAAATCGAGCGTGACACCAGACGTGCTGCTGAGACTGACAATCCCCACCTTACTGGTCAGCGGATGCGCCCCGCCCATGCCGTCGATTTGACGGGCATCGGGTGAACCCATGATGGCCAACAGCACACGATCGCGCGTCGCGATATCGGACGGTAAGTCCGAAGCCAGGAAAAAAGGACCGCGGGAAGTACCGCCGCGCATGAACAGGGAGGGAATAGGGGTTTGCATGACTGGCATTATGCAAGTCCGCACACAATAGAAAAAGAGGCAGAGAGCACTAGCAGATATAACAAACTGGCATAATAGTGCATACCTTATTCATTTCACGTCGGGAATGCCATGGATCTCAAACAACTCGATTATTTCGTCCACGTGGCGGAACTCGGCAGTTTCACGCGCGCGGCGGCCGTGCTCGCAATAGCCCAACCGGCGCTGAGCCGACAGATACGGCAGCTCGAAGTCGAGCTGCGGCAGAATTTATTAACCCGCAATGGACGGGGTGTCACTACCACCGAAGCCGGACAATTATTACTCGAACATGGCCGTGGGATTTTGCATCAGGTCGCGCGTGCCAAGGAAGATCTCGGGCGCATACGCGGTGCATTGGCCGGTCGGGTCAGCGTCGGTCTGCCGCCGAGCGCCTCAAAAATTCTCACCGTGCCACTGACGCGCGCATTCCGCCAGCACCTGCCCAATGCGACCCTGTCGATCAGCGAAGGCTTGTCAACCTCGATGCAGGAATGGCTGTTGACCGGCCGACTCGATATCGCGCTCTTGTATAACCCGACCCAAACCAGCGAACTGGCACTGACGCCGCTGGCTGAGGAACGCCTGTATTTTGTCAGTCCGGGCCATGCTAACGACGCGGCCGCACCGATCACACTCAAAGACATCGCCGCCCTGCCGCTGGTGATACCGAACCGCCCGAATGCGATTCGCATGTTGATCGAAGCGCACATGGCAACGATAGGTTGCAAGCCGCTGATCCATTTGGAAATCGACAGCGTGGCGGCGATTCTCGATTTAGTCGCCGACGGTGCCGGCCATGCGATTCTGACCGAATACGCCGTCACCACCAGTACGCAGCCGGAAGCTTACCGCATGCGCCCCATCATCGAGCCTGGCTTGGTGACACGCTTAACCATGGCCACCGCAGCCGGACGCATTACCACGCTGACGCAAAATGCCATGATGGCCTTAATCAAGGACGTCGCGGCCACCATGTATACGCCGCTTTAAGTCGGCCTCGACGGTACCACTGTAACAGGAAATTCTTCGGTATCGATTTCTGCTTGAGTGGCTGGGTTGTAACGCGCCGCCACCACGGTGCGCTCATTGATCAGTGCATCGAGTTGACTCAGCACTTGCGGTGCCAAGACCAAACTGGCTGCCGCCAAGTTTTCTTCCAAATGGGCCAGGCTGGTGGTACCGGGAATCGGAATCACATGTGCGCCGCGCGTCAGTAACCATGCCAGCGATAATTGCGCCGCGCTGCAGCCAACTTGTGCGGCCAGCGCCAGCAATTCTGTATGCCAAGGCAAATTCGCGGCGACCTGTGCGGTGCTGAAGCGTGGCATGCTGCGACGAATATCATTCGGTTCAAACGCCTGCACATCAGGCAACTGCGCCGTCAGAAAACCACGCCCGAGCGGACTGAAAGCGACCAAGGCCACATCGAGTTCACGACAAGCCTCAAGCACGGCGATTTCCGGGTTACGCGTCCATAAAGAATACTCGGTCTGCAGCGCCGCAATCGGATGCACCGCCTGAGCCCGTCGTAAAGTGACGGCCGACACTTCCGACAAACCGATGCTGACGATTTTCCCGGCCTGCACCAAATCGGCCAGCGCACCGACGCTGTCTTCGATAGGCACACTCTTATCCCAGCGATGCAAGTAGTACAAGTCGATGACATCGGTACGCAAACGGCGCAGACTGTCTTCGCAAGTACGACGCAAAGTCTGCGGCCGCCCATCGATACGACGCTGACCGTTTTCTTGAAAAATTCCGCATTTACTGGCCAAAGTAAAGCGACTGCGCTGCCCCGCCAGCACGCGGCCGACTAATTCTTCATTGGCACCATAGCCGTACAAGGCCGCCGTATCAAACAGCGTCACCCCGAGATCCAAGGCCCGCAACAAGACCCGCTCAGCCGCGGCAGCCGAGGGTGCCACACCGTAAGCGTGACTGAGATTCATGCAACCGAAACCGAGGGCCGTAACCTGGTGTTGCGCGATGCGACGTTGTTCCATGTGTGCCCCTGTGTCTGAATGCTGTCACCGCCAGCGCAAGGAATTTCGCGCAGAGATAGCCGACAGCTTGCGCATGATGAGGGTCTGCGCGTGTTTTGGCTAGTGTTACTGGGCACCAGCAGTTATAGCAATCGGGTATAGGTGAATACTCACCGTTAGCTAAGGAGATTTTGCAGCCGATTACTCCGCAGTCCGACAGACTATTGGTCTGTGCCGCCGTCACGCGTCAGAATTGCTCGTAAAAAGAGGCTGTCGCAAAAGCCTGATCATTACCCACAAGTTAGGTCGATTGCGCGCCCACCCATTCGCCCAATTCGTCATTGCCGCGCAGGCGGCAATCCAGTGGCGCGTACGCGCCTTTTATTTTTGACCAGACCGTGATGGAATTGAATTGGGGTAGTGATCCGAAAGAAACTACCCAAGAAACTACCCGGTAGCCAAACTCAAAACTAAATCAAAAGCAGCAAGCGCTTCTGGCATATTTACGACTGCACCCGTCAGCCTCTCGTAAAGAATTGAGTCAGGCACTGAGCGACATGAGCGAAGACGGCATTAAATACAATTTAAAAGTGCTGCAAGAGCAAGGCTTGATTGCCCGAATAGGTTCAACTAAGGCGTGTCACTGGAAAATAAAAGCGTGAGAAAACCTTGCCTCGCGAGAAAGTAACAAATCGCAATCAAGGCAGCACATGCATCCCATCCTCAGCCCAGTCCAGCGGCCCTTGGTAAGTCTCAGCAATCGCCGCCTGCACTTCATCGCGCGCATGCTCAACCGCCGGTGACAAATGGCTGAGCAACACGCGGCCAGCGCCGACTTCATGGACTAACTGACCGATCGCGCGCGGTGGCGTGTGCAAGGTGTACAGCACCGCTGGTGAGCCGGGTGGGTCGCGTACCACGGTGTTAAAGACTAGCAAGTCCGTGCCTTTTGCGATGCGGCGTAAATCGGGCCAGCCTTGGGCATCGATATCGCCGCTGAAGCTGATGCTTTTGCCGGCGTAATCGATGCGATACAACAGCGCCGGCGCATCGCGGTGATGGCCGGCGATGGCCGTGATCAACAAGCCATCTTGTTTGTACACCTGTCGTAGCACGCTGCGCGGGCCCAGTGCGGCCGGCACGTCGTGTGCTTCAAGCTGCAAGGGGGCCGCAAAATCCTGTAAATACGCATAGGCCCCGGCTGGCCCGAACAATAAACGCAGCAAAGCCGAGGTTGAAGGAAAGTAGGCATGCTGTGCATCGGCGGTATGGCCGTCCGGGCCGAACACGCGTAAGCGCCGCGCACCCTCGCCGGATACCGCGCGCGCCTTGAGCAAACCGGGTAAATCACCGACATGATCGGCGTGCAAGTGCGTCAGCAGCACGATGTCGGTCTGGCCCAAGGATAGGCCGCTTTCACCGAGACGCACAAAGGCACCCGGGCCGGCATCGACGAGTATGCGCGCTACCCCATCAACCAAGACCAGGTAACTCGAGGCGGCGCGTCCGGTGGCACCGGGGCCGCCGGAACCGAGCACCACCAATTCCAGCGGCGCGCTGGCAGCCGGTGCCGGTGCGGCCGTAGCCGTGCCTAGCCAGAGCAGCGTGATGCTACAGAGTAAAAGTTGTTTGCCTATGTTTTTCATCACAGCCTTATTCCGCCGAGGCGCTTGATTTGATTTAATTAAAACAAACATCGAATGATGTTCAAACGCAGTGTGCACGCACGCTGCGGCTGCGGCAAGAAGAGAAAATGCGGTCTGCTGCCGTTTTTTGTCGCATTGTTTATTGGCGTTGCGCAATTTAGGTACAAGTGCTACATTGGAAAACAACAAGAAAACAAACTAAACACAACGAGACGCAGTGCACCTTGCTTTCGAAATTCCCTTTCGTCAATTCGTACTGTTACCAGTTATATCAAGCCCTACCCAACAGCTTGGAAATATCATGTCCGCACTTGGCGCGCTTTCTGCTTCCGATGGTTCTATCATGATAGAAAAATCCCATCAACGTTCTTTGGCATTCGGTCTTTCCGATCAGGAAAATCCCGACTACAGCAGCGTTGCAGCCTCCGATTTTTCTGTATTGCTCGATCAAAATCGCGCCTTGCATACGCATGCGCTGCCAGTGATGGAAACCCTGTTCGAACAAATCATCAATACCCATAACATGGTCATTTTGACCGATGTCAATGGCTGCATCTTGCATTCACTCGGCGACGATGATTTTTTGGAAAAGGCCAACCGCGTCGCGCTCAAGCCCGGCGTCGCTTGGTCGGAAGCCAGTAAGGGCACCAATGCGATTGGCACCGCGATTGCCGAACAAAGCTCGGTGCAAATTCATGCACAGCAACATTTTTTACGCGCCAATCATTTTCTGACCTGTTCCGCCGCGCCTATCCTCGATCATCGTGGTAATGTCATCGGCGTACTCGATGTGACGGGCGACCAATGCAGTTACCATAAACACACGATGGCCTTGGTCAGAATGTCGGCGCAAATGATAGAAAATCATTTGTTTTTAGCCTCTTTCAGTAATGGCCTGACCCTGCACTTCAACACACGGCCGGAATTCATCGGCACGCTCATGGAGGGCATCGCCTCATTTTCTGCCGACGGTCGTTTTTTATCCGCCAATCGCAGCGGCTTGTTTCAGCTCGGCTTGCCTTTGCAAGCATTGCAACTCAATACCTTCAGTTCCTTGTTCGGCATCTCGATTTCGGCCTTGTACGACCACTATCGCACCGCTGCGCCGGCTTTATTGAATCTGTGTATGCCCAGCGGCGTACACGTGTATGGCCGGGCCCAACTGCATTCGCTCAATACGGCCTTCCACCAAGCGGCCGGCTTGGCGCGCGCCATCGATGGCGCTGAGCGAGCGCCGCCGCCAGCCGCTGCGACACCACGCCAAACCGCCACACCGACGCGCAAAATGTCGGGCTTGCGTTATCTTGACACCGGCGACACCAAGGTATCGGCCTTGATAGAAAAAGTCAGCAAGGTACTGGGTAAAGATATACCGATACTGATCATGGGCGAAACCGGTACCGGCAAGGAGTTATTGGCGCAAGCAATCCATAATGATTCGCCGCGCGCACACGGCCCCTTTGTCGCCGTCAATTGCGCCTCGATACCGGAAACCTTGATCGAATCGGAATTGTTCGGTTATGAAGACGGCGCATTTACCGGCGCACGAAAAAAAGGTGCGACCGGCAAGATTTTGCAAGCCAATGGCGGCAGCTTGTTTCTCGATGAAATCGGCGATATGCCATTGAGTTTGCAAGCGCGTTTACTGCGCGTATTACAAGAGCGCATGGTCACCCCCTTGGGCAGTAACAAGTCCATCACCGTCAATGTAGAATTAATCTGCGCCACCAATCGCAACTTGCGCGAGCAAATCGCCAAAGGCTTGTTTCGTGAAGATTTGTATTACCGTCTCAATGGCTTGGTGGTGCGTTTGCCGCCGCTGCGTGAGCGCAGCGACATTCAAATCGTGGTCGAAAAAATTCTGATGTCGGAAGCGACTACGCAACGGTATACGGTGGCACCGGAAATCATGGACTTATTCAAACGCCACAGTTGGCCCGGCAATTTCCGGCAACTGACCAACTTATTGCGTACCGCTATCGTCATGGCGAGCGAGGGACAGATTATACAAAAACAGCACTTGCCTGATGATTTTTTCGAAGACATGGAAGTGCCTGCCAGCGCGATCAGCGCAACACGACCACCCTTGATGGCCAGCGAGAGTCAGAATCTGGAACAGCTAGGAGTGGCATTAATACAACAGTCACTGACTACCCATCGCGGCAATGTCTCTGCCACCGCCCGCGCATTAGGGGTGTCGCGCAACACGATTTACCGTAAATTGTCCGCATTAAAGCCAGCGTCCAGCATTTAAGCGCGCCAAAACAACATCAGCTTGCTGTATCAGTTCTCAGATAAGTACTCCCTTCTCTTACACTTGTTGCCCGCTCAATATCCACGCCTACTTTTGCCCGTAATGCGGCGCACTCGCGCTGCCGTCGCTGCGCGTTTTAGCGCAACAACTTAATGGATCGTCGCAAGCGACGATGGAAAAGCCTCTGGAAGGGGTTTGCATCCCCTCCAATCGGGTCGCTCCTTCGTCGCTCTCCGGTCTGAAGAGGCTGTCGCAAAAGGGTATTGAGTCGGTATCATTACCCTAACTGGTGGCCGCGTCATTCCTGCGCGCTTTTGGCAGGAACCCAGCGGCGTTCGTGGTTAACTGAAAATGCCAGAAATTGTGGCATTTTCAGTGTAAAAAACGACGCTGGGTTCCCGCTAAAAGCATGCGGGAATGACGAGGTATGCGGTGTTTCAGGTGTAAAAAACGTCTATCAGGCTTTTGCGACAGCCTCTGAAGGCCGGGGTTTCAAACCCTAGTCAGATTTTTGATGAAACAGAGACTAATTGTGACTTATTGCAAATAGGCAAACTCCGTCAGGCAGGCTTTTTTTGCTCATAAAATGCGCATTTTCAGCCCGCCATCATAGCGCCACACCGATTTTTTCTGCGTTTGGCAAACTGCTTTGCCCTACCCTTAGCGTAGGGCAATGCCCACCCGATTATCAGCCTCCCCTGATGGGTGTTTTTTTAGTATTCGACAATACTGCGTTCAAGGACATCGATGCTGATTTCCTCATTACGGCAGCACAGACGATTTATCTACCCTACTTAAAGGAGCGCATCATGGCGCTGGTCAAGAAGTTTTCCTCAGCGGTTTCCGCTACATCAGTCGAAGGCGGTAAAGCGTCGGCTAGCTCCACACGTGATGCGGAGGTTCAACGCAAACGTGCGCGCACGCTGGCGAAGCAGCAGCAAGCGGCCGAACGGATCGCCGCTGCGACGGCACAGCTTTCTTCGGGGATAAACGAAGCCTCGACGGCAGCCGAAGAATTGAAACGCGCCGCAGATCAAATCGCTACCGGTGCCGAAGAAGCCTCGGGTGCAGCGCAAGAATCACTGGCGGCCTTAAAGCAGGTCGAAGGCGCGATCGCCCGCCAGTTGCAAAATGCCGATATCAGCCAAACCAAGGCCGAAGCCACCGTTTCACTGGTCGGACAAATCAATAGCGAAGTGGCGACGCTGGTGGCCAATGTCAATGTGGCAGCAGAACGTCAGGGTGCTTCGGTAACCATGGTGGTTGAGCTGGAAAAACAAGCGGCCAATATCGGTGAAATCGTCAAAGCCGTCGCCCGCATCGCTGATCAAACGAATTTATTGGCGCTCAATGCCGCCATCGAAGCGGCCCGTGCCGGTCAACACGGTAAGGGCTTCGCCGTGGTGGCCGACGAAGTGCGCACGCTGGCGGAAACTTCGGAAAAAAGCGCCAAGCAAATCCAAGATTTAGTCGGACAAATACAAAAAGAAGTGCAAGTCATCGCCGAAGGCATGGGGGTGTCGGTCGAAGTCGTGCTTAAGGAAGTAGAAAACGGTAAAACCATTACCAGCCAGCTCGAACAAATTCGCATCGATGCGATAGAAATTGTGCGCGGCGTGCGTGAAATTGCTGTTGGTGCACAACAATCAACCAATGCCGCCAAACAGGCTTTGCGCGGCTCGGAAGATATCGCAGCTGCGGCCGAAGAGCAATCAGCAGCGGCGGAAGAATCGGCCAAAACGATTACCCAGCAAAGCCAGGCACTCGGAGAATGCGAGCAATCGTCACAGAGTTTGGCCGAACTATCGGAAGAATTGAAAAACTCCACCGATGTCGCCAAGAGCGCCGAAGAAGTCGCCTCTGCGGCCGAACAACTGTCGTCAGCCGTGCAAGAAATCAGCCGTTCCGGCGCTCAGATCATGGCCGCGATCGAGCAAATTTTAAAAGGTGCGCAAGTGCAGTCAGCCGGCACCGAAGAAGTCGCCGCCGCCATTTCACAGATAGAAAAAGGCGTCGAGGTAGCGCAAGTGTTGGGCAAGAGCAGCGGTGAAAAGGTCAATGCCATCAAAAATTTATTGGGGGTCAATAAGCTCAGCTAAAGTGGCCCCCTAAGTCCAGACAATTATCCAAAGAGTTTAAGATAGTGCCTGTTTCTGCCACAGCTGCGCGGCGC